>DAOUSP010000026.1 GCA_030627155.1 Candidatus Aminicenantota bacterium | reverse complement strand
TTTTTATACGTAAGCACATCCATTTCCGTGATGAGGGAAACATCTGACCTAATTGAGAACTGCGGCGACGGTTCCTCTCCATCTGAAGCCCATTGTGGAGGGTGGGAGGGTCTTGGCAACGATGAGGGGAACCGACGCTGTGACAGATTGCACCTTCATAATTAACTTTCACGGAAATAGAGATACTTCCCTTTCCATTTCGAAATTTCCACGGCAGTATTCCTTTTTATTTTATTTTCTTATCTTGATTTATTATACTGAATGTATGAATTTCACGCTTTTCGGCTACCCTAAAACAGGGAAGACAACATTATTCAACCTGTTAACGGGAGCTCGGATCGAAACACAAGCGTATGATACCGGCAAAAAAGAGCCGAATTTGCGAACATGCCCTGTGCCAGATTGGCGGCTTGATAAGCTCGGAAGCATTTACCCCGAAAAAGAGCTAAAGCCAGCTACCATGGATTATGTGGATTTAGCCGGTCTTTCCTATGGTGAGATTAAAACTACAGCTTATCTTAATTATTTACGCAGGGCAGATGGATTGGCTCATGTTGTTAGAAGATTTATAAATGAACAAATCCCGCATTTCCGCAAGGAAATCAGCCCAACAAAAGACATTCAGTCAATGGAAGAAGAACTTGTTCTTGCTGATTTTATCAGTGTCGAGTCCAGATTAGAAAAATTGGAAAAAGAACTCAAAAGAGAAAAAACTCTGGATGGAGAAAAAGAAAAAAACATTCTTGAACAGATTCACTCTCATTTAGATAAAGGGGAAGCTATCCGTGAGCTCCAGTTTACTTCAGACGAAGAAAAACGCATACGACACTTTGCCTTTCTAAGCCAGAAGCCTGTCCTCCATATTATCAATGTGGATGAAAAGGACATCCCACTTATTGACACCCCTGAAAAAATCTATTCGACACAGAAAAAGCAAACTGCTGTCATGGCGTTCTGTGGAGAGATCGAGCTCGAAATCCTCGAACTTGAAGGAAAAGAAAAAGAAGATTTTCTTGCTGAATTCGGCTTGCGCGAACTCAGTGTGAATAAATTTATCCGAACTACCTACGGGCTCTTGGAAACTGTAACTTTTTTCACGATTGGAAAGCATGAAATCAAAGCATGGACAATAAAGAAAAACACACCAGCCATCACTGCTGCTGGATACATTCACTCTGATATAGAGAGAGGTTTTATCCGTGCCGAGGTAGTTTCTTTTGAAGAACTCGTAAAGCATGGCTCTTTTCAAGCAGCCAAGGAAAAAGCTGTAGTTCGCCTGGAGGGAAAAGATTATATTATTCAGGATGGAGATGTGATTTATTTTCGCTTTTCCATTTAAAATTAAATCATGAAATGCGCGAGGGAAAATTGGAAAAAATCTTTGAAATCACTGCATATGATAGCAGTTCATCAGCCCGAACTGGAATAATCCACACATCTCACGGACCTATAGAGACACCTGCATTTGCTCCTGTTGCAAGCCAGGGAACCGTTAAAGGGCTTCCGCACGATATGGTCCATAGCTTAGGAGCCCAACTTATCCTTGTTAATTCATACCATCTATTCCTTCGGCCTGGCCTGGAAACAATCAATAAATTCGGAGGAATCCATTCGTTTATATCCTGGCACAAACCTATCCTTTCAGACAGCGGAGGATTCCAGATTTACAGTCTTACTCCCCTGGCAAAAATTAAAAAAGCCGGAGTCACATTCTCTTCCCATATGGATGGCACAAAAATCTTCCTTTCACCAGAAGACATTGTGAACATCCAGGTCCAGTTAGGAACAGACCTCATGATGCCTCTTGATTATTTTTGCCCATTTCCTTCTACAAATGAAAAAATAAAAGAAGCAGTGGAGCTTACATCTGATTGGGCGCAACGTTCACGCAAGCATTTTCTTCAACACGAAACTTCCCAATTGCTTTTTGGGATCTGTCAGGGAAGTACATCTTGGGAATTCAGGCAAAAGAGCATTGAAGACTTACTGGACATCGGATTTGACGGGTATTCTCTCGGAGGTCTTGGTATAGGAGAGCCAAAATCTCAATTTCAAGAAATCGTGGAAAAATCCACAGCTCTTCTACCGAAAGACAGGCCACGTTATCTCATGGGCATCGGCTATATCTCTGATATCCTTGATGCTGTTGATAAAGGCATTGACCTCTTTGACTGTGTTTTACCTACTCGCAATGCAAGAAACGGAACCCTTTTTACAAGCAAAGGTAAAATTGTCATCAAAAATAAAAAGTATGAGCATGACCCCAATCCTATCGATGATGAATGTTCCTGCTATACATGCCAGAATTTTTCCCGTGCCTACCTGCGCCATCTTTATGAAAGGAATGAAATCACATCTTCCATACTCAACACAATACATAACCTTCATTTTTATCTTGACATCTTTCAAAAAATTAGGCAATCTATTCAATCAAATTCGTTTCAAGAATTAAAATGTTATATAATAAGAAAAAAACAAAAGGAAAAAGATAATGCTTTTAGCTAGTTTTTTAAATTTTGCCCCCCAAGCTAATCCTACTTCCCAGCAGGGAGGAAGTCCGTTATCTGTACTACTTCCCTTTATCCTTGTTTTTGTTATTTTTTATCTATTGATAATCATGCCTTCCCGTAAGAAGCAAAAAAAACATCAGGAAATGGTGGAGCAACTCAAGCCTGGAGATAAAATCGTTACATCAGGCGGAATATATGGAACAGTCATGGGCGTTCAAAAAGACAGAATCGAATTAAAGGTTGCCGCAAACGTCAAGGTTGACATCACTAAAGGCGCTGTAGCTGCTATTCTGACGCCTAAAAAGGAAGACAAGTAAACTTTTATTTTACTCAAAAAAAAGAAATTTCTTTTTTCATGAGTGTAAAGAACTAAGATGAAAAAAAATTTACGCTGGAAAATTGCTTTAGTTTTTGGAGTCATCGCTCTCTCGCTCTATCTCTCCTACCCTCCAAAGGAAAAGATAAAACTCGGCCTCGACCTTAAGGGAGGAATGCACCTTGTGCTGCAAGTTGTTACAGAGGATGCGATAAACATCGAAACCGACCAAGAAATATTACGCCTGCAAGAACAACTGAAAAAGAAAAATATTGCTTACAAGACAATCTCCAAAGAAAAAATTGGCCGTTTTACCATCCAGGAATTTGATAGAGAAAGTGAAGATAAAATCAAAGAAATCTTAGATGACCATTTCAAGGAATGGAATTATTCTGTATCTGGCCTTGATATTACTTTTAATATCAAGGCGAATGTTGCCACATACCTACGCGACCAGTCAGTCAAACAAGCCCTTGAAACCCTCCGCAACCGGGTCGACGAGCTTGGTTTAGCCGAGCCCACCATACAAAGGCAAGGAATAACCGGAGATAGGATTATCGTAGAACTTCCAGGAGTTGACAATCCAGAACGCGTGAAAAACATCATAAAAACTACCGCTCTCTTGGAATGGCGGCTTGTAATAGCAGGGCCTGCTCCAGATGAAGAGACTCTGCTCAAAGATTATGGAGGAAAAGTTCCTGATAACATGGAGGTTCTCAGAGGAGACCCGAAAAGAACTCAAGGGGGATATTACCTTGTTGAAAGGGTCGCTCCAATTGTGGGAAAAGATCTCAGAAATGCTCGTCGGAGCATTGATGAATGGAACAACCCTTCCGTTGCATTTACTTTAAACCCAGACGGAGCCAAAAGGTTTTATAAGTTCACATCAGAAAATATAGGAAAGCCGTTATCCATTGTCCTTGACAGAAAGATTCAAGAAGTTGCAACCATTCAGGACAGAATTTCAGATAGCGGCATCATCCATGGCCGTTTCACAGCAGAAGAGGCAGAAGACCTTGCCCTTGTTTTAAGGGCAGGCCCACTTCCTGCCACTATTAAGTATCTGGAAGAACGAACAATCGGCCCCTCCTTAGGAGCAGATTCTATCCGTAAAGGATTACAAGCCACAGCAATCGCTGTTATATTGGTGATGATTTTTATGGTTTTTTATTACAGATTATCTGGAATAAACGCTGTAATTGCTCTTATTCTAAATTTTATAATATTGATGGGAGCCCTCTCTTATTTTAAAGCCACACTTACGTTACCAGGAATTGCTGGAATCATACTGACAATCGGAATGGCAGTGGACGCAAATGTCTTGGTCTTTGAGAGGATTAAAGAAGAGCTCTCTTCAGGAAAAAATGTTACAAGTTCCATCTCCGCTGGATTTACAAGAGCTTTAAGAACCATTTTAGATGCCAACATAACAACAATCATCGCGGCAATCTTTCTGTTTCAATTCGGAACAGGCCCGATAAGAGGATTTTCTATAACGCTTATAATCGGCATCTCAGCCAGTATGTTCACAGCTATTTTTGTCTCCAGGTTAATTTTTGACATCATCTTCTCCAGAAGAAAACAAGCAAAGGAATTGAGTATCTAAAATGCAGATATTTAAAAATCCCAAATTCAACTTCATGCGCTACAAATTCATTGCTTTCACTCTGTCAGGAATTATTATCTTTGTTGGTATAATCAATATTACAGTTGGAAAAGGCATGAACTATGGAATTGATTTTGCCGGAGGAACACTTCTACGCATCATGTTTAAAGATGAAATCCACATCTCTAAAATCAGGCAGTCATTAAGAGACAGGGGTTTAGGGAAAAGCCGTATACAGGAAATAGGCAGCAGCCGAAAAGAATATATCATCCGCACTCTTTCGGCCTTAGAGGGGGCTGAATATGAAGAAGACATTGAAGCTCACGAAATCTTAGGCACTCAAGTTATAGAAGCATTACGAGGAGAGGAAGAAAAATCAGCCGTTGATAGAGGGCTAAAGGATCTGAACAGCATGGGTGCCGATGAACTCTTCTCGCTTTTGAGGCCTTCCTTTCAAGAACAAGTCGAAGAAATTGCACAAAAAATAATATCTTTTAGAATCTCGAAAGGTATCATCCATGATTTTGCCCAACTTGAAGAAAACGCAGGAATCTCTCATGATGCAGTCAAGCTCCTGGAAGAGAAAACATTTCTCGGTAATCTCACTGTTCTCAGCAAGGAAACTGTAGGTCCGCAAGTTGGACACGATCTACGAAGAAAAGCAACACAGGCAACTATATGGGCACTCATTGGGTTGCTTATCTATGTAGGAATACGGTTCAAATTCTCTTACGGTGTGGTTGCTATTATCACATTAGCTCACGATGTTCTTATAACAGCAGGTCTTTTTTCTTTAACAACCCGGGAAATCAATCTTCCTGTCATCGCAGGTGTTCTCACAATCGTTGGATACTCTCTCAATGATACTATTGTCATCTTTGACCGTATACGTGACAACTTGAAAATCTTACGAAAACATAATTTTGAAGACATTATAAACCAAAGCATTAATCAAACTTTAAGCCGGACCATGATCACATCTGCAACAACTTTTCTCACTGTTTTCGCTTTGTTCCTTTTTGGAGGCGAACCTATCAATGATTTTGCATTTACGATGATGATAGGAGTCATCATCGGAACATACTCTTCTATCTATCAATCGAGTTCTTTATTGTTCTTCTGGAATAAGATTTTTAAACCTAAAAAAGGCATGAGAAAATGATATTTTTACTATTGTCAAAAATGTTTTTTTCATTTATAATTTTATTTTAAGAATCGGATTATCTTAGAAAAGAGGTAAAAAAATGGTTGAAAAAGTAAAACCGAAAAAATCGGAAGAAATACCTTATCTTTTCAAAGACTCATTCTTTTCTGCCGAAAAAAGCAGAGCAACAAAAGCTTTAGCTTTCCCTATAGCTTTTCTTCTTCATGCTACTATCGTTGCCGCAATGATAGTTTTACCGTTCTTGCAAACAGAAAACTTACCCACTGTAGAAGTATACAGCACTTTTCTTGCTCCTCCACCACCCCCACCACCTCCTCCACCACCACCAGCTAAAAAACGTTCAAGTTCCAAAACCAGGACTCGAATCAAGCCTGTTCAGACCAGGGCTACAATCCAGCCAGGACAGCTTGTTGCTCCTGTAGAAATCCCTGAAGAAATCGCCGAAGAAGAACTTTCCGACATCGGAATCGAAGGCGGAGTCGAAGGCGGAGTCGAAGGCGGAGTAATTGGTGGAGTGCTTGGCGGTGTCGTTGGCGGTGTTCTTGGCGGTGTCGTTGGCGAAGTTGAAGCACCTGTCAGAGCCATTGGAGAAATTAAACAACCAAGATTAGTTAAGCGAGTCGAACCTGTGTATCCTGAAATCGCACGACAAGCCAGGGTGGAAGGCACTGTTATTCTCGAAGCCACCACCGATATTTATGGCCGTGTTCAAAACATTAAACTTCTAAGGTCTGTTCCACTCCTTGATCAGTCGGCAATAGATGCTGTTCGTCAATGGGTTTATGAACCCATGATCATCAACGGTCGTCCCCGAGGAGTTATTTTTACAGTTACTGTTAATTTTAAATTAAAATAGAAAAGCTTAAAATGGCTTTCTATATTTAAAAGGAGGTACATAAAATGCAATTTGGTCTGATTGAAATGTGGCAATCCATGGGAGCTGTAGCCAAGACAGTCGCTATCTCTCTTATATTCCTTTCTGTTATTGCTCTCTATCTCTTTATTGAAAGAATACTATTTTTCTCCAGGACCAGAAAAAAATCCAGAGAAGTTGCACCTAAACTTGCTGAATTGCTCAAAATCGGGAAAATCCAGGAAGCCTTGATACTTTCTACTAAGAAAGAAAACAAGGGAAGCCATTTAGCCCGAATTACTGCTGCTGGAATAAAAGAGTTCCTGGAAGGGAAAGAGGCAAATCTGTCTTTCGAAGAGCAAATTGAAACTGCCCAAAGAGGATGCGAAAGAGCTACCAATATGTTTACACAAGAATTAAAGAAAGGGCTCACTGTTCTTGCAACTATCGCTACTTCTTCTCCCTTTATCGGGCTATTCGGGACAATTTTTGGTATCATCAATGCGTTCCGAGGAATGGCTATTACAGGCTCTGGTGGAATTGGAGCTGTTGCGTCAGGTATTGCTGAAGCCTTGATTACAACAGCTGCTGGAATCGGTGTCGCAGTTGTTGCTCTATGGTTCTACAATTTATTATCAGGAAAGGTTGAGATCTATAACACAGAAATGACTAATGCGTCCTCAGAAATTGTTGATTTCTTCATCCGTAAACAGTCGACAAAAGAAAGCATTTAATAACTTTCGATGAATAGATTTATTTAGAAAAGAGGTGTAAAATGGCATTTGCTGTAGGTAAAAAAGAGAGCGATCTCAACGCTGAACCGAATGTTGTTCCCCTTTGTGACGTTCTTCTTGTTCTCTTGATAATCTTCATGGTTGTCACTCCTATGATTCATAAGGGCGTCGATGTCCGCCTCCCCACTGCTCTTAACACTATTAACCTGCCTGAAAATCCTGAAATTGTCCTTTCTATTAAGAAAGATGGGACAATGTACGTGAATCAGGACCAAGCAACTATGGATAATCTGTTGATTCTCCTTGAAGATGCTTTTTTATCTTCAAGTGACCCTAGGCTATACTTGAGAGCTGACCAGGAATTAGAATATGGCAATATCATTGATGTTATTGAAGTTTTAAAAGATGCGGGTGTAGATATTGTAGGAATCATAACGGAAAAAAAGACAGGGACAGGGGCGGTGGATTAATAACCATCTTGTTCTCTGACGTTTTCAGCATTGACTTCCTAATTTAACGTTTTACTTATTGAAAACCAAGGGGCGAGAGAGATAATCTTCAACATCTTTCTTGCCCTTTGGTTTCATTTTTAAAACCTTCCTCCAAACTTCATCTGTTTCCATACAAAAATATAAAGGGACCTTCTCGGCTTTCTTATTAAGCCGTATGTTTTTCACAAGCTTCATATAAAGCTCTATTCTTAGCGGCTTAAAATATCTGAGTTTTCCATCTATTCCAGGCACCAATTCCTCGTATGTAATTTTTGAGTAGGGAAACCTTTCCTGAATCGTTTTTTTTAAGTTTGGGGGAAATCTTAGACTTCCCAAGCTGATCCATGCGATTTTTAAAGGATTCACTTTCTTCAATAGAAGACATATTGTTTGCTCATAGTCCTCTTCCCACTCTGGATATCGAATAATCGGATCAAAATGGAATGCCACACGGTATCCTTTTTTAACGGCCTCTTTTGCTGCCTCAATTCTTTCAGCCACAGAAGGAGCTATTGTTTCTTCTTCTTTTGAAACCTTTGAAGTATTCAGAGACCATGCAATTATAATGTTTTCTGCTGGTTCTATATCTAATATATTCTGGATATTCACGGTCTTTGTTTTAAATTCAAAAAGAACATTTTTCTTCATTCGAAAATAAGATATCAAATCCCTGGAATATTCTGTGAGATGATCCAATGCCAGTGAATCACTCAGTTCCCCAGTCCCTATTCTAAAAGTCCTTCCCTTCTGCGCCTTTATAAATTCATCAAGCTGATCCCATAACCTCTGTAAGTTCACATGGACAGTAATAAAGGGATTGCTTAAGTAGTTCTGCAATATGCAATATGAACAATCTAAAGGGCAATTGAGGTATAAATTGATAATAAAATAATTACATCCTATACAATGAGTCGTGCATGGACATGGCTTCACGAATTCCCCCATCTGCCGGGTTATCAACAGATATTTTTTAGCTTCTGAAATTGGGTCTATTGATGTATTTAATGCCTCAACTAAATCATCAGGATTTTTTATGACTTCAAAGGGCACATTGGAAGCGGTTTTTAATATTTTTCTTGTGGAAGGAAAATCTAAACTGCCCTTCTCAATATATATTTTTTCCGGGTAATATAGTTTTTCAGCCATTGAAATGCGTTAGTATCTCAGAAAACTCCTTCTTTTGAGCTGTTGCCTTAAGCTTTTGTAGCTTATCAAGAAATTCATCCCTGGTTTTAAATGAAAAAGAAAGGAATAGCTGTTCTGTCTCAAAAAAAGGAGCGGGTTTAATCGTTATTTCATCAGGCCAAGATATCTTTTTCAGTGTTTCCTTGAAAGTATCAGTCCATTGAAAAACAGTTGGATAGCGTTTTCGTTTTATCATCAGACGAATTCGTTCTGCCTTCTGTATATGAGACAATTTCTCATCCTTCTGTATTCTTTGAATATCTTTAAATTGAAGTATATCTTTAGCAGAAATTCTGTTCCTTTGGCAAAGCTCATAAAGGTCTTCAAGAAGCTCTTTTTGTTTGTTTTGTCCTAAAGGCTTCAACAATGGAATAAGGAAGCGCCTTTCTGTAGATTCAAACCTTAACAGCAGGCAAACAGCCGCAAAACACATGTTCCTTTCATGAATAATCTTTTTTATTTCTTTTTTAACTTTGGAAATTGTTAAATATTTTTCCAAAAAACGAGCAGTCGGAGGAACATCTAAAAGCGGAAGGTATGTTTGAATTAGTTCTCTTTCTTCCACTCGAAATTTCTTAAGCTTAAGTAAAATTTCAGCTTTTTCCAATAAAGTGTATTCCCGCAGAGCTAAATTTTCATAAAGGATTTTTATGAATATTTCTTTGTCATCCTGCTCATCAAGAATATAAACTGGAATTCTTTTCCATTTTAATTTCATACAGGCGAACAATCTTTTCCAGCCAGAGGCAATGATATACTGGCTATCACGAAATACAACCATGGGTGGATTGATGAGCCCAACTTTCTTTATTGAAAGAAGAAGTTTATCCAAAGAAAAAAAGTGTGAAATACGGAACCTTTCATCTGTTAGAGAAATATCCTTTAATAATAAATAATCTTTTCTCATGCATTATATTTTAAAGGAAGCAGGCCGCATAGTCCATTCAGATGATGAAATTGTAAGCATCTTTTTTCCATAATAAAATACAATGATTAAGACCTGTGGATGGCTGAAGCGACCTTCGAAGATTTAGCCTTCCCGAACCGACCCCAAGGGAATCTTGCCAAGACGGCCGAGGATGTCTGAGCATGAGACCAAACAAACCACTACGATTCAGAAGGCAACAGGCGATAAATAACGATTGGGGCTTAGATGCGGAGTTTCGAGGCCGCCGAAGGGGGAGGCGAGGGAATGGCGTATAAAATCTGAGGGGAGCAAAGCCATCCACAGGTCTTTCCTCGTTAAGGCGAAAAGAGTCTTGCCCGTACAGGGTTTTTTTGTTATCTTGATTCTGCGTTTAAAATGGATGATCAACTAATTGTTAAATCAAAGCCAATAAAAGGATTTTTTCACAAGAGAGTTATTTACATTCCCTGCGATACTCCTTCACGGATTATCCAAAAAAAACTCAAGGCGAATGCCTCAAAAGAAAAAAACCTTGCATTCGCAACCCTGTATTCCCTTAGAAATTCAACCGTACTCTACAATGTTATTGGAGCTTCGGCTGCTGTAGTCGTCCTGGAATGCCTGATTGCTTCAGGTGCAGAAGAAATAATTCTGTTGGGATTTTGCGGAGCCTTAGGCCCCCTTGGGAATATAGCAGAAGCAACAAGCATTTCCCTGGCTTATTCAGAAGAGGGAACTTCAAAACATTATTTTCCACGTAAAAAACTATTTCGCCCTTCTTCAACCTTAAAAAATGCTCTGGAAAGCGTTCTTATCGATCAAAAGCTGAATTTTCATGAAGGGGTAATTGTTTCCACAGATGCTCCATTCAGGGAGACTCAATCCTGGTTAATTGAAAAACGGAAAAAGCAAATCGATTTTGTGGACATGGAAACCTCGGCTGTTTTCGCATTGGCCGAATTCTATAAAATAAATGCGGCAGTTTTAATGATAATAAGCGATAAGCTTGAATCAAAGTCATGGACAACTGGCTTTAGGAAACTTTTATTTAGCAAACAAATCCGCCGCTACTTCTTTCCATTTATTACTAAAAATGTTTAACCTGGATTATCCACGCCTAAAGCTTGATATAACCTGGATTATTCACGAGTCGAGGTTGCTAGATTGCCGCGCTTCGCTCGCAACGACTATATTATTTAAAAAGAAGTCG
>DAOUSP010000120.1 GCA_030627155.1 Candidatus Aminicenantota bacterium | reverse complement strand
TTATTAAAGAGTAAGGCTGTGTAGATTTTTTTATTTGATTGAAACAGTAAATTGTGCTAAATAAAACCTATAATAACCTGGATTATTCACGAGTCGAGGTTACTGCAGATGCGAGGCACAGGATATGCAGCTGTGGTCGTCCACTGCAAATGCACTGTAACGAAGCAGATGCAGTTAGATCGGCTCGCCCGAAGGGTAAAGAATGCGGACATAGAGCAAAAGAAATATATGGGAAAAAAGTTGAATGTTATGCTGAAGGAAAAATCAACGTAAATAGCAGATATAATGGAAAATAAATATTGGTGTCGGCATAATTTATGAATAATTCAGGTTAATTATGAACATGTAATCTATCACAGCGCCGGTTCCCCTCATCGTTGCCAAGATCCTCCCACCCTCCACAATGGGCTTTAGATTGGGAGGAACCGTCGCCGCACTTCTCAATTAGGTCAGATGTTTCCCTCATCACGGAAATAGAGATGCTTACGTTGAAGGTGATGGATTGACAAAAGAATAATGAAGTAATAGATTTGACTATAAAATAATATAAATAAAAGCGTAAAAGAGGAGACCAGCCATAAAACCGGAAAAAAGATTCCAGCCAGCCCAGTTTTTGGCAATAAGTTTTATTATTGCTATTGCTATTGGGACAATTCTTCTTTATATGCCTTTCAGCACGAAAGAAGGTCATATTTCTTTTATTGATGCCTTTTTTACGGCAACATCTGCAGTTTGTGTGACGGGATTGATTGTTCAGGATACAGCTACATATTTCACAACTTTTGGGAAGCTGGTTATCATGATTTTATTCCAACTCGGTGGGCTGGGGATTATGACTTTTTCTACACTGATCATGATTGTGGCGGGAAAAAGCATTTCTATTAAAGACCGTCTCATAATACAGGAAGGGTTTCATCATGCATCCCAAAGGGATGTTAAGTCCTTAATCAGAAGTATCTTCATGTTTGCTCTTATTATCGAGGCTTTAGCCAGCATTAGTCTTTTTCTACGTTGGCGCAGCCAATTCTCTTTGCCTGAAGCCGTTTTTCATTCTGTTTTCCATTCTATATCGGCTTTTTGTAATGCAGGGTTCTCCCTGTTTAGTGATAGCTTTATGGGATTCCGAGAAGATGCCTGGGTGAACGGCATCCTTATATTTCTGATCGTGTTTGGGGGAGCTGGTTTTTTGGTGCTTCAGGAATTGAAGAGAACTATTGGTTTTTTTGTGAAAAAGAAGAGGATCAAGGTATCACTTCACACGAAATTGGTTGTTTTGATGACCGTCGGATTAATTGTTTGTTCATGGGTTGTTTTTTTAGGGATCGAATGGAATCATTCTCTTAAAAACTTTTCTGTGAAAGGAAAACTACTGTCGTCTGTTTTTCAAGTGATTACCCCTCGTACAGCTGGATTCAACACATTGGATTTAAATACTCTGACCCATGGATGCATTTTTCTTTTAGTTGTTCTTATGTTTATTGGAGCTTCTCCTGGATCGACTGGGGGCGGGGTCAAGACAAGCACTTTTGGTGTAATCTTTGCTTTCCTCAAGTCAAAGATCGCTGCAAGGGATACCGTCAATATTTTTTATCGGACGCTTCCACTGAATCTGATAATAAAAGCATTGACCATCTTTATATTAGCCATCTGTGTTATTTCTTTTTCAACCTTTATTCTGTTGCTTGTCCAGCCAGAAGCAAGAGTAGTGGAAGTGATTTTTGAGTCTTTTTCTGCATTTGGAACTGTAGGGCTGTCATTGGGACTAACGCCAAAATTGACGACTTTAGGGAAAGCAGTGATCATATTCACTATGTATACTGGAAGGATTGGGCCTTTGACTCTATTGTATGCTTTCAGCCGGAAAAGGTCTTTCGGCCGCTATACCTATGTTGAAGAATCTGTCATGATAGGGTAGAATCATATAAGGAGTGATTAAAGATGAAATTTGCAGTGATTGGCCTTGGAAGTTTTGGCTATAATGTTGCGAAAACTCTTTACGAGAAAGGCAATGAAGTCCTGGCTGTGGATAAAGATAAAGAGAGAATTGAGACTGTGAAGGCTTTTGTGTCGCATGCTGTCAATATGGATGCAGCAGACAAAGAAAATCTTCAGGCCTTGGGTATTCAGGACATGGATGTTGTGGTTGTGAGTTTGGGACCAGAGATGGAAGCATCAATCCTTACTGTTCTTTATCTTCATGAGATAGGTGTAAAACGAATAGTGGCCAAAGCTCTTACAGAAGATCATGCAAAGATATTGGAAGCTATTGGCGCCACTGAGGTGATATATCCAGAAAAAGATATGGCGATCAAGACCGCACTCCGGCTGAGCAGTCCGAATGTTCTGGAATACCTTCCTCTTCTTTCTGGCTTTGGAATCCAGGAAATTGCCCCGCCTGAAAAATTTATAGGGAAAAGTTTAAAGGAGTTGGATTTAAGGAATAAGTATGGAATTCAGGTTATAGCAATCAGGGAACTTATCCCAGAGAAAACAACCTGTATCCCCAAAGCGGATTTCGTCATAAAAGACAGTGACATATTGATTATCATGGGAGAAGAGAAACAACTGGCAAAGCTCAATTCAAAATAACTCCCCAAAAAAATAAACATCTCTTTGATTATTCAACCTGGATTAGTCAAGAAGTTGTTTGAGGACAGCCATTACTACTTGCTTTGCTTGTGTTCCACTTTCTTTTGTGGGACCTACACAGGAAGGGCATCCTTCCGCACAGGGGCAGACACTTATTGTCCTTAAACACTGGTGAAAGAGTTCTTTTTTAAGGTCGAAAAGAGAAGGGCTTAAGCCAATTCCTCCTGGGAAATTGTCATATATATAAATATTGGGTTCAAAATCTATGTCTGAAAAAATCTCTTGGCTCTCTGTCAATGGCTGCTTTATACGGATATCTCTTGGAGGGACACTCTTTCCTGTGGTGTTATCTCCAACAGAAACACCTATGTCGTGTATGTCGCACATCATGAACAGCGGGGAGACATGATGAAAACAATAAGCCAGGCCAAAGAGCCCGTTTATTTTTTCTTCAGAAGAATAAGGTAAAGATTGGATTATATGAGATGGGATAGTCAGCCAATAGGCAGTAGTATGCATTTCGTTTTGAGGAAGGCTTAGATCTCCAGATCCCACATTTTCCATCGTATGAAATTTAATTTTTTTAAATCCTACAATTTGTGTTGCCACATGGACTTCCCCATGCGCAATAACACAAAGGCCTAAGTTTTTTTTATCAAACGTGTCAAGTATTTTGATTTTTGTATAATCAATCGCATCAGTGTAATAATCTACATCTGTTTGTTTGACATAAGCCTTTCTTTGCGTGAAATTCAGCTTCTCCACGTAATATTGTTGTCCTTCACAAAGGTAGATAGCCTTAGGGTGGAGAGCTGTCAGTGCAGAAGGAAAATCCACTTCCGCGATTGCCTTTGGTTTATCTGTAATATCCACAACCACAAAATTATCAGAGCTGATACTTCTTAAACTGACTCCATCTGCTGGATAGACATCAGAGGTCCAGAACCATTTATCTTTTGAGTGATGAACGAGATTTTCTTCCTCTAAAAATTTCAGAATTTCCTCTATTTCCATGCTGCCAAATTTTTCACCATCCTGAAAAGGAAGCTCGAAGGCCGCGCACTCGATATGGCTGATTAGAATGGAAAGGTTATCAGGGTTGATAAGAGATTTTTCCGGGTTTTTTGAAAAAAAGTAATCCGGGTTATTGACTATAAACTGGTCAAGAGGAGCGCTTGTAGCTATAAGAACTGCTGCTGATGGTCCTGATTTTCGGCCGGCCCTGCCAGCTCTCTGCCAAGTGCTTGTAATAGTCCCGGGATATCCAGCTAAAACAGCGACATCCAGATTGCCAATGTCTATTCCTAACTCCAGGGCGTTCGTGGAGACGACTCCTAATATATTTCCGGAACGCAGGTTTTTTTCTATTTCGCGTCTTTTAAGGGGAAGGTATCCTCCTCTATAACCCCTGATTAATCCTTGGTTGGGAATGCTTTTCTCGATATCTTCCTTGAGATAAGTCAAAAGGACTTCGGTTATTAGCCGGCTTTGTGCAAACACGATCGTCTGAAGCTCGTTTTTCAAAAAGATAGAAGCAACTCGCCGAGATTCATTTACGTATGAACGGCGTATCCCAAGATATTTATTTACAACTGGAGGATTGTAAAACACGAAATATTTTTCTCCTTGTGGAGCACCGTTTTCATCGATAAGAGAAACAGGTTCTTCGATCATTCTTTCAGCCATTTCTTCAGGATTGGAAATAGTTGCAGTGCAAAGAATGAATTGAGGATTTGAACCATAGAATTTAGCGATTCTTTTGAGCCTTCTCAACACATTTGCGAGATGGCTTCCAAATATACCGCGGTAATTGTGGAGTTCATCGATGACAACATATCTCAGATTCTCAAAAAGTTTTATCCATTTTGTGTGATGAGGCATAATCCCTGTATGAAGCATGTCAGGGTTTGTGAGGATGATATGCCCCCGCGCTCTGATTGCCTTTCTTGCATCTTGAGGAGTGTCTCCGTCATAAGTGAAAATCCTCACTTCTCCAGGCAAATGTTTTATTGTTTCATCAAGTTCAGCCCTTTGATCCTGGGAGAGTGCTTTAGTTGGGAAAAGGTAAATAGCCCTCGCAGAGGGATCGTTGAGAATCGTATCAAGCACAGGGAGGTTATAGCAGAGTGTTTTTCCAGATGCAGTAGGAGTGACAACAGCAATATTTTTCCCCTCTCTCACATGTTTCCAGGACAGATACTGGTGGGAATAAAGCCGTGAAAACCCTTTCTCTTTCAGAGCTTGGACAAGGGCAGGATGTACACCTGGAGGAT
>DAOUSP010000214.1 GCA_030627155.1 Candidatus Aminicenantota bacterium | reverse complement strand
GTTTACCCCATAATTCATAACCGTCTTTGACCATAGATTCCTTGAGGATATTTGCTTGATAAGGAATACGGCTTCGTAAACCGCACAGGTCACAGTAGATACCACAATAGGAAACACATTTCATCTTGTCTTCTTGTTTCATCAAATTAGCTCCTCTGTTATTATATAGCGAGGCAAATCCTTCGTTTCCTCGAAGTAGGCTTCAACACCTATCTCTTTCATCCGTCTGTTCATTTGAATCCATCGTTTCTTAAGGTCAGGATCAAAGTTTGTTTTTTCACACGGAAACTCATCGCATTGAAAACAAAAGTCTACCCCCTTCTTTATATAGCACTTAATGACTCCACAATTAGGATATTTACAGGTCCCGTTCCTGCACCCCTGACAATCTGCTTTAGTGAAGTATGAAAGCAATTCTTTAAAAGCGGGGTAATTTTTAAACACTGGAAGAAAATTTGAAAACCTCTCTGCATATCCGTCGAATGATCCCAAAAGGCGCTGCAGCATTGAGCATAAATGTTTTATCCCTCCATCAGAGAAAGCAAAACACTTATGACAGTTTAAGCCACAGGGTGCAAGAATATGCAATATATTCTTGTATTCCATTTGCCTTTACTCCTTTCATAATTTTATTTTGATACCTCGTTATATCGGAAACAATCCACCGTATGATCATTTACCATTCCTACTGCCTGCATGAAGGCATAACAGATTGTTGAGCCAACAAATTTAAATCCTTTCTTTCTTAAATCTCTGCTCATTATATCTGATTCTGGAGTGCTCGATGGAACTTCTTCTATCCTCTCCCAAACATTTTTCTTCGGCTTTCCTCCTACAAACTGCCAGATATATGCATCAAAGCTACCAAACTCTTTCTGGATGGTCAAGAATGCCCTTGCATTCTGAATGGTTGCTTCAATTTTACGTCGATTACGGATGATTCCTTCATTTGAAAGAAGTTCCTTAATTTTTCTTTCATCATATTTAGCTATCTTTCTAGCATCAAAGTTATCGAAAGCCTTTCTATAATTATCGCGTTTTCTTAGAATCGTCAGCCAGCTTAATCCTGCTTGGGAACCTTCCAGGATGAGAAGCTCAAATAATTTCTGGTCATTATGTTCTGGAACACCCCATTCCCTGTCATGATAGTTTTGTAAGAGTGGATCCTCTGAAACCCACTCACATTGTTTTCTCATGAATTCTCCTCCTCATAATTTTTAAGTTATATAAATTCTAATAGCCAAAATATTAAAAATTTGTTCTCTACCAGTTTATACGAATCAGATTATCAAGTTCATTAGTAAGAATTAATACAAATGGCCATATAAATAAAGGCATAAATCCAAATATCAATTTTGAGCTTACTGAGAGGAGGTAGTCTTTCAGTAATTTATACATCTGATAATAGGTAAAAACACAACAAAAAGAACAAATAATCAGGGATAAAAGAGGCCAGAAATAAATTTCGGGCTCCGAAAGAAAGAGTGAAGGTTTTGAGGCAACTAATAATTTAAAATCCGTAAAGTACATCGGAAATTTTAATCCCTTAATGGAGTGGAGCCCCCAACTCACTTCATCTTCAATGACAAATTTTCCTAAAGCAGCATTTATAAAAAAATTCGACATTGGAACAAGTCTTATGAGAGAGTTTGACAGAGCTCCAGCGCTTGTTAAAAAAAAGAAAAAATTAATTCTTTTTAAGTGAAATAGAATCGAGGTAAAAAGGATTGCGAATATCCAATTGGTGAAAGGTCCCAGAAGGCTGCTGTATTGTAATTTTCCTTCAATCAAGAATTTTTCTCTAAAATCTGAATCAGATGGCCGTTTCCCCACAGTGCCAACCCGGTTAAATCCTGTACTGATATGACGCCCATCGAGCCTTGCCCCAAAACCATGTCCACTTTCATGCAGGAATTGAAAAATAACCAAGGTAAAAAACAGTGAAATCGACCAAAGGGCTGTTATTTTATATTTCTTGTTGATCATAATGTTATTTTATCAAAACTAGTTTATAAGGGATCCCTTAAAGAATTTTCTGAGGAAGACATTACTGGATCATTTTCGTGGGAAATTCTTTTAGCTGATCTCAATGCCTGTATGTAAACAACCAAAATCCAAAGACAGCAGACAGGTGAAAGCTCGAGAGAAGGGGGATTTGGTGCTGCCCAGAGATTAAGGATGGCTGTCACAATGAAGATAATTATTCCGACTGAACCGATAATCTTTCCGAAATATTTATGTTTTAGCATGGCGAACCCCAGCAAAATCCAGGCTGAAAAAAAGAAAAAGTCGAAAGCTATATCCAAACCGTAATCAATGTACCTGAGTCCACGATAAAGATATAAGACTATTTCTCTTTGATTCGGGGTTGATTCCAGAAAAAGCTTTCCCATTTTGGTCATAGTAGTTCCCTGGACTATGGCCATCTCAACCATTATGGCACAGGCAAGGACTCCGAAGACAGAGCCAATGGTAACCGACACTCTTTTTTTGTCGTAAGAAAGCGCTTTGTAGAGACCAATAAAACTTACTGCTAAAAGAAGAAGAGCAAACGCCACCAAAAGATGAGTTCCCATGCTCATTTGTCTGTCCGGAGAACTCCCCATTATTGAAAGAAAGTCTCCAGTAGTCTTGACCAGTGTCTGAAATTTAGCCTGCCAGTACAACTGTTCAAAAAGACCAACAATCCCAAAAAAAAGCGAACATCCAAGGATGCCACAAATGGCGCCTGTTTTTATAATTCTTCGGTCATATTCCATAAAAAACCTCCTATTGCTTTAGTAGAGAAATTAATAATGGGCTCTGAAGATTGACTAATGCTGCTTAGAGAAATCATTCTAAGCCTTTATCTCTTGTCTCATATCATCACTGAGATAAGGTTCTTACTATTTTTTTCCTATTTTTATTTCTTTGGAATAATTTCGAGGAGTTTCCAGGAGTTCCATTTTT
>DAOUSP010000121.1 GCA_030627155.1 Candidatus Aminicenantota bacterium | reverse complement strand
ATCACATCCCTGGGTTCTCCTCCTTTTGTAGGTATTACAAATAGATGCGAGCGCCTTCCGTCTTTCCATGTGTCCCAATGACGGATGAATGTTTTCTCATAAATACGGCCTGTGCTTTTTGTGCTTGCAATTTCATCCAGTTTCTTTTTTGTGCACTCTGGGTTGCTGTGTTCAGGAAAGACCTCCATAGTGAATGCAATGTGTTTTCCATCAGGGGATACAAGAAGATTTCCTACGTCCAACGGTAGATTTGTCACTTGTTGGGCTTCTCCTCCTGAAATGCGTATTCGCCAGACCTGAGAAGATCCTGATCGTGTGGATAAGAACCAGATTAATTTTCCACAGGGTGACCATCGGGGATTGAAATCTCCAGCCGGATGGGTTGTCAGAAGGCGTAGGCCTTTTCCGTTGACACCAACCAGCCATAAATCAGTTCTCCCTTTATTGGCTTCAAGATCTGTTGTGCGCAGAGTAAACACAATCCATTTTCCATCAGGCGATACCTGTGGGTCGGAAATCCTATCCATAGCCAGCATATCGTGTATTGAAAATGGATGAGTTTCTGCCGGAGTTTCTCCTGTAACTCCGACATTCATAAACAAAAAAAGAATAGCAAACAATGATACAACTCGCATTATTGCCTCCTTTGTCTCTAATGTTTGATTTGTTTTCATCAATATTTCTTTTTTATCACATGAAAAAGTAGGAAGATACCTTATTTAACCTTTGCTCCGGCAGGAACATCCTCGATGAAGAAGGGGATGATAGCTTTGTCATCTATTTCAGCAGCTAAGAGCATTGCCTGAGATTCGATACCCCTTATGACTGCCGGCTTAAGGTTAATAACGACCACGAGCTTTTTACCGACAAGGTCCTCTGGCTTGTATTCATCTGCTATTCCAGAAACCATTTGTCTGGTCTCTGTGCCGATGTTTACATCAATCTTTAGAAGCTTTCGTGTCCCTTCTACTTTTTCAACCTTGATGATTTCACCGACTCTTAAATCTATTTTTTTGAATTCATCGAAAGTGATATAGTCCATATGTCCCTCCTTTGGGATTTGGACAGTCTTGCTCTTTTCTTCTGCTAAAAAATCTTTAAGTTTGACCCTCGGGAAAAGGGCTTTTGGCTTCCGGATTTTTTTACCTAATGAAAAGCCATCAAATTTCAATGTGGCATAAGATTCTTTTTCGATTGGAGTAGATTCGCCAAGATAATCCCAGATTTTTTGTGAAGATTCTGGCATTACAGGGAATATAAGAAAACTTATCCCGCGAAGGGCAGAAGCGGCTTGATAGAGGATTCTCCCCAGATTTTCTTTTTGGCTTTCATCATTAGCAAGTTTCCATGGTTCATTCTCAGCTAAATATTTATTCACTTGATTGATATATCCCCAGATTTCTTCAAGCGCCCTGTTTATGGCATAGGCCTCATAAAAGCGAAAAACCTTATTCTTGACTGAGACAAAAGCCAGGCGAAGTTGTTTGTCTATATCTCTTTCTTTGGCGATTTTTTCGATCTTACCGCCAAAGAAGTTTTGTATCATCGTGAGTGTGCGTTGTGCAAGGTTTCCCAGATCATTGGCAAGATCGGAATTCACTCTATGTAGAAATCCTTCGTGAGAAAAGTTGCCATCCAGGCCAATGGGAATTTCCCTGAGCAGAAAGTAACGCAAAGCATCTGGCCCGAAAACATCAAGAATTAGATGCGGGTCGAGCACATTGCCTCTGGATTTGGACATTTTTGTTTCATCCTTGAGCCACCAACCATGGCTGTAGACTGTTTCAGGGAGGGGAAAATCTGCTGCCATTAAGAAGGCAGGCCAGAAGATAGCATGAAACCTGAGGATATCTTTGCCTATAAGATGGACTGTGGCAGGCCAGAATTTCTCGAAGGAAGCAAGATTCAAGTCATAGCCAATTCCTGTAAGATAATTATGAAGTGCATCGAACCATACATAAATTGTATGTTTCGGGTCGTCAGGCACAGGGATTCCCCACTTGACAGTTGTGCGTGTAATGCTCAAATCTTTAAGCCCTTGTCGCACGAAACTTACTACTTCATTCATGCGGCTTTGAGGCTGTACAAATGACGGATGGGAAGTGTAAAAATCAAGAAGTTTTTTCTGATAAGCAGAAAGCTTGAAGAAATAACATTCCTCTGAAACCTGCCCAGCTTTTTTCCCGCAATCCGGGCATGTTTTTTGGCCATCAGAGTCTTCTGGAATATCTTCGGCAAGAAAGTTCTCATCTGACACGCAGTACCAACCTTTATAAACTCCCTTGTAAATTACCTCTTTTTCTTTTAACTTCAGGAAAATCTTTTGAACTCCTTTTTCATGGAAATCCTGGGTAGTGCGGATGAAATAATCGTAGGATATATTCAGGGTTTTCCAGAGATTTTTAAACCTGATAACAACTTGATCAGCCAATTCTATAGGAGTCATTCCTTTTTGGGCAGCTGCTTTCTCGATTTTTTGGCCGTGTTCGTCTGTCCCTGTAAGGAAGAAAACATCATAGCCGGCAAGTTTCTTGTGGCGGCTCAAGGCATCTGCAATGATTGTTGTATACGCATGTCCAATATGAGGCATGTCATTAACGTAATAGATTGGTGTTGTTATATAAAATGTTTTCTTAGAGTTCTTTGCCACCGGACATGCCTCCTCGAATCAAAGTCATAGCTTCAGAACGTGTGGCACTGTTGGTGCGGAATGAACCTCTTACGGCTGAAGTGACGGTGATAGATTTTGGCTTTTTTGCGCCTCTCATGGACATGCACATGTGTTCTGCTTCGATGACAACCATTACTCCTAATGGTTTTAGCTGCTCATCAATAAGGTCTGCTACTTGCTTTGTCAGTCTTTCTTGAACTTGGAGCCGGCGGGAAAAAGATTCTACCACACGAGCAATCTTACTGATTCCAACAATGCGTCCCCCTTTCGGGATATATGCTACGTGCGCCACACCTGCGAAAGGAAGAAGATGATGTTCGCACATGGAATAGAGAGGAATATTCTTGATTAGTACCATCTCGTCATGGTGTTCTCCCTGAATAGCCCGAAGATGCTCAGAAGGATTTTCATTTGTTCCGCCAAGAATTTCTTTAAACATACAGGCAACTCTTTTTGGGGTTTTTTGGAGGCCCGGCCTTTTGGGGTCTTCACCAACCCCTTCCAAAATAAGCTTGACTCCTTTTTCGATTTTCTTTAAATCCACTTTTTTCTCCTTGCCCTGTAAAGGATTTACTGCAGAATCTCGCTCGATTCAGGTCTTATCGTTTTTTTCTATACTACCAATCGCATTTTTCGGCCTTTGATATTCTTTCATCGCAAGTTCAAGTATTTTTTTGACAGGAACTTTATGTCTTTTTGCAGCTCTTAAGCAATCAGAAAATTCAGGCTGCACATTGACTTCTTCGCCTTCAAGAAATGCAGTTTTGATGGCAATTTTTTCTCCAAGAACAGCCACACGGGAAACTTTCCGCTGCAGCACGCGCCTTGCGACTGGAAAAAATCTGACTCCAATAGAACTCGTCTCTTTAAAAATAGCACCTATTAAAGAATCTATTTTATCAGTCTCTGCCAAAACGGTCAATTTGGTTGCTAATCTGTTTTTTTTCATGCAGACCGGCGTAAGAAAAGCATCTAATGCCCCTAATTCAAGTGCATGCTCTAAGAATGCAGCCAGGATTTGCGGATTGGCATCATCAATATTTGCTTCTATAGTATATATTTTTTTATCTGAGTGGAATTCTGATGCATTTCCATAGAAAATACGTAGAATGTTTGGAAATCCAGAAAAATCTTGCTGGCCTGCTCCATATCCAATTTTTTCATATGATAATTCTGGCAAATGGATAAACTTTTTGACCAAAGTTGCCACGATTGCTGCTCCTGTAGGAGTGACAAGTTCTTCATTGACCCACGCGGAATAAACGGGTGCTCCTTTTAAGAGCTCTGCTGCGGCTGGAGGAGGAACAGGAAGGATTCCGTGAGATGTCTTGACCCAACCTTTTCCCACATTCAGGGGAGATGCATAGAATTCTTTAATACCGAGACTCTCGGCAAGAAAACAGCAACCCATAATATCTATGATGGCATCATCTGCGCCGGCTTCATGCAGGTGGGCTTCATTAAAAGGATGTCCATGGACCTTGGCCTCAGCAGTAAAAAGCGATTTAAAAATGCTTGTAGCTTTCTCCTTGACATTAGAGGAAAAAGAGCTTTTCTGGATTAGGGTTTCAATGTCGCCCCATTTTCTTGTAGGTGTGTTTTTTTTCTTAACTTCAACATCCACCCGAAGTGCTCGTAGGGAGGATCTTTTTGTCTCTTTTATGTTTATCTCAACAGGAAGGCCGAGTTCATCCATCTTGTTTTTGAATTCTGTATGTGAGAAGCCCAAATCCAGCAATGCAGCTAAAATCATATCTCCGCTTAGCCCAGATGATGCGTCAAGGTAGATATATTTCATCTTTGAATAAAATCCTTTCTCCTATTGACAATAGGATAGCGAAATTAAGCACAAAAGGCAAAGGAATAGTTGATAGGGGAAGTTAAAAGTGAGGAGTGAGGAGTAAGGAGCTAGACCAGATAGATTGGATAGATGGACGAAAAGAATAGTGAAGGGGAGAGAGGGGATGTCTTGACTTGTTATTGGATAAATTATATATCATAAGTCTTGTTCAAGGAGGCAAAATGGATGTCAAAAATCAAGGCAATCTTCCTCAGGTGAAGATAGGGATACTTGGAGGAACAGGCCTTTATGAGATTGAAGGCATTAAAGACCTAAAGGAAGTTCATCTGGAAACTCCCTTTGGAGCTCCATCTGATGCTTTCATTGTAGGCGTTT
>DAOUSP010000124.1 GCA_030627155.1 Candidatus Aminicenantota bacterium | reverse complement strand
GCATTAATTACTAGAAAATGGGAAGGAGCGATCGCAGGCTACGATTTAGTAATAACACCTTCAGACAGCATTGATTCGCATTTTTTGACATACTTCTTATTGTCTTCTTTTGTTCAAAAAAAATATTTTGTGGGTCTAAAGGTTCGATCTGCGCAGCCACATTTAAATTCATCACAAGTAGAAAAAACTCCAATTTCCCTCCCTCCTCTCCCAGAACAGAAAAAAATCGCTGAGATCTTGAGTACTGTGGACAGCAGGTTGGAAATTTTAAGGAAAAGAAAAGGAAAGCTCGAAAGGATAAAAAAAGGTTTAATGAATGACCTCCTTACAGGGAGAAAAAGAGTTAAACTGGATGCTTAAAATGGGATTTACAGAAAAGCGGCTTATAGAAGATTACATCATCCAGAAACTTACAGAAAAAAACTGGAAGTTTGTCCCTGCCGATGAACTCGAAAGAGAGACTCTCGAGGAACCCCTTCTTATTCCTAACTTAGTGCGGGCTTTAAAGGGAATCAACCGTGACACTAGTATCGGAGACGAAGAGATCAATAAAGTTATCAACGAATTAAAACTCGCATCTTCAGGCATTGAAGGAGCCAAAAAGATTTTAAACTTTTATAAGTTCGGTGTTCCTGTGAAATTCGAAAAAGAAAAGATTGTAGAGTCTATTCAGCTTTTTGACTTTAAGAAGCTCAAAAATAACGAGTTCACAGCCACACGGCAAGCCTCCTATCATGGAAGAGAAAGGATCAGAACAGATATTGTTCTCTATATCAATGGTCTTCCTGTGGTCAATGTAGAGTGCAAAAACCCTGCGAACATATCCGAGAGCTGGCTGAATGCTTACAATCAGATAAAAGATTACGAAAGACTCGTTCCTGAACTATACAAGTATATACAACTCGGAGTTGCTGCAGAAAAAGAAGCACGGTATTTTCCCGTAGTTCCCTGGCAGGAAGAAACAAGAGTACATGAATGGAGAGAGGAAGGCAGAAACTCGATCGATTCTCAGATTGAAATGCTTTCGCCGGAGACCCTCCTTGACATCATAAAGAACTTCCTGTTTTTCAGGATTGAATTCGGAAACTCTACAAAAGTCATCACACGATACATGCAGTACAGGGCAGCAAACAAGATGGTTGACAGAGTCATCAGGAATTTAGAAGGGAAAGAAGATAAAGACAAGGGACTCATCTGGCACTGGCAGGGAAGCGGCAAGACCTTTACCATGATTTTTGCGGCAAATAAACTTTACTATCTGAGCCATCTTGAGAATCCTACAATTTTTTTCATTGTGGACAGGATTGAGCTCGAGGACCAGCTCTATAACGAATTTTACTCATTGGATCTTGTTAAGCCTGAAATAATCGGGTCCATAAAAGAGCTTAAAAAGCTTCTAAGGTTCGATGATTATAGAAGCAAGAGAGGTGTGTTTATCATCTTAATCCATAAGTTCAGGCCTGAAGAACTCAACGAGCTTCAGGAAGAAATTGAGAGAATATCGAAACATAAAGAAACGATCATGAACAGGAAAAACATCATCGCCTTCATTGACGAAGGCCACCGGACCCAGTACGGCCTGCTTGCAGCCCAGATGAAGGCAATACTCAAAAGTGCGTTCTTCTTTGCTCTAACCGGCACTCCAATAGCAAAGAGAGGAAGAGATACTTATGTCGAGTTCAGCTATCCTCCAGAAGAGCCTTATCTTGACAGGTACTTTGTCACGGATTCCATAAAGGATGGCTTCACGGTAAAAATCGTTTATCAGCCCCGACTTGAAAAGGAGGTTCATTTAAAGAAAGATTTATTGGAAGCTTTTCTTGAATCAGAATTTGAAGAGCTGCCTGAGGAGATGAGGGAAACCGTAGAAGCCCATGTGAAAAAGAGGCTTAATGCCATCAAGGTTGTACTCGAAAATCCAGGGAGAATTAAAGTGATTGCCGAAGATGTGGCTCAGCACTTCAAGGAAAATATCGACGGCAAATTCAAGGCCTTAGTAGTGGCCGGAAGCAGGAATGCCTGCGTTAATTACAAGCAAGAATTGGATAAACATTTGCCTGCAAAATATTCTGAAGTCGTTCTGAGCTACATGCAAGATGACAGAAGGAAAAGGAAATTGATTCACCAATATGTAGCTGAAACCAGAGCGAGATACGGAGGTCTAAATTATGAGGATATCCGGAAAGACTTCATCGAGAAGTTCAAAGAGGAAGAGTATCCAAAAATATTGATTGTAACGGAAATGCTTCTTACAGGCTTCGACGTCCCATTACTTCAAATCATGTATCTGGATAAACCTCTTAAAGAACACAGACTCCTTCAGGCTGTAGCAAGGACAAATAGACCTTATAAAGATTTAAAAGAAGCGGGAATAGTTATTGATTATGTCGGAGTTCTCAAAGAATTAAAGAAAGCTTTAGAGATGTACAGCGAAGAGGATATTAAGGGTGCTCTCCTCGATTATGGAAAGCTCGAAGAGGAATTTTGTGCTCTGATTAACGAAATTTTTAAGATATTTCAAGGAATCCAAAAAAATTACAATAGAGAAACCTTGCTTCAGGCAATTGAGGTTCTAACTGCAGAAGAAGGAAAAGGAAAAGAATTCCAGGTAAATTATAAGAATTTAAGAAAGATTTTCGAGCTTCTTGGCCCAGCAGAACTAAAACTCAAATATTTTGAGGATTACAAGTGGCTCTCTGCAATTTACACCTACTACATGAAAACAGTCATCCAAAAGCCCTTTGATGAGGCATATGTTCAGAAGTATTACGATAAAACCATAAGATTTGTCCACAAATCCACAGAAATCGAGAATCTGGAGAAAGAGCTTCCAGTTATTGCCTTTGACGACAAATATCTTGAGGCATTGGAAGAGAAGGTTAAGAGCAGGGAGGAAAAGGCCGCCAATATTCTCTTTACTTTAAACAGATTGGTTCTCGTCGAAAGGCATAGAAACCCTGTTTACGAGTCGTTAGTGGAGAAAGTGGAAAGGCTCCTGGAGTTGTGGAAGGAGAAGGCAAGAGATTATGAACGGATATACATTGACGGTGCAGATACCATAACCAAGATGAACAATCTTTTCTCAAGACAAAGGTCTCTTGGCTTTTCAGATGTTGAATATTCCATGCTTTTAGAGCTCGAGAAGAGGATAAGCAAAGGAGAAGACCTTGTGACGTTAGTCCAGGAATTTTCCAGGAAACTTGAAAAACACATGTTTACGGGATGGCTGAATCAAACCACCGTAAGAAAAGAAGTGGAAAGAGAAATAAGAAGATTCGTGAGGCGCATAAAAGGGAAATATGCCTTTTCTTTTGACGAAATGAATACCTTACATAAAAAACTTACAGAATGTGTAGAAAATTATGGAACTCAATAAAATCCCTCATGAGCTTTCCTACAGAAATATTAAGTACCCACGAATAGAGTTTAAAACAGGGAAGCTTCTTCTTGTTCTTCCTTTTGGCTTTGATCCTGAGATCGTTTTAAAAAAACACAAAAAATGGATACTAAAAAAGATTGAATTCATTGAGGGTTGCCTAAAAGATGCTGAAAATAAAGATATAGTAAAGAGAACAGAAAAAGAGTTTAGAGAGATTATTCATTCTTTAGCTGAAAGGATTTCTGAAGAGCTGGATGAGAAGCTAAATAAAATCTATTTCAAGAGCATGAAGACAAAATGGGCAAGTTGCAGTGCAAAAAGAAATTTGACTGTCAACCAACTTATGAAATTTTTACCCGAACATCTACTTTACTACATCATCTTTCACGAGATTGCCCACCTTAAACAGAAAAGACACAATGAAAGATTTTGGGGAATAATAGAGAAAAAATTTGATGACTATGATGTTCTGGAACGGGAGCTTTTTATCTACTGGTTTCGCGTTGCTTGACTTGTTCTTCGGAGAATGCGTCTTTAAGGAGTTTGCTCTGGCGGTTAAAGGCCAGCCGTGGATTCCTTGCTATTCATTGGTATTTCCCTTTTTTATAATCATATAACCATTAGGATTATTTTTTCAAGAGCAGAAAAAGAATCAATGGAGAATTTTATATTGGCATCAATATTGCGTTTAATATAAAGGAGAATATGTGGTACAATGTTTTTCTTTAAAAATGAATAAAACAGATGAAGTGAAAACATTTCACAAAATGAGATACAAGACAGGGGAAATCACTTGCAGAGCTCTTCCCTTGTTGGCATTGATTTTTCTCGTCCTATCACTCAATTTGGCCGCCGAGAAAGCAAGTATAAAATTTGACCATATCGGTATTGAGCAGGGACTTTCTCAAAGTTCGATATTTTGTATTTTTCAAGATAAACGAGGATTTATTTGGTTTGGCACAGAGGAGGGATTAAACAAATATGATGGATATGAGTTCAAGGTATACAAGAATGATCCTGAAAACCCTGATAGTTTAAATTACAATTATGTCAAAGTGATTCATGAAGACAAATCAGGAATTCTCTGGATTGGAACTTATGGAGGAGGTCTTGACAAATTTGATAGGGAGAAAGAACAGTTTGTTCATTATCAAAATGTACCGGAGAATCCGCATAGTTTAAGCAATAATTATGTGAATTCAATCTACGAAGATAGTTCAGGAATTCTCTGGATTGGAACTGAAAATGGATTAAATAAATTTGACAGAGAAAATGAAAAGTTTATTCACTATAAATATGATCCTAATGACCCTAATAGTTTGAGTAATAATCAAGTTATATCCATCTATGGGGACAGATCAGAGACTCTCTGGATTGGAACTGAAAATGGATTAAATAAATT
>DAOUSP010000209.1 GCA_030627155.1 Candidatus Aminicenantota bacterium | reverse complement strand
TTGCGTACATTGATAGAAGGGAAAATTTATCTTCATCCAATCACAATTCCCGAAGGATTGACACAAAAAGAAATAGCTTCTCATCTTGAAGCCATCCACATTATTTCTGCTGAGGACTTTCTAAGGACGTCATCTGACCCCTCTCCCATTTTGAGCTTTGATGATAAGGCATCAGACCTTGAGGGTTATCTTTTCCCTGAAACATACCATTTTCCAAAAGGAGTAACAGGAGAAAATATCGTAAAAACCATGGTAGACCAATTCAAGTCTGTTTTCTCAAGTGATTGGAGGATTCGTGCCAAAGAATTGGGCTTTTCAGTCAGAGAAGTTGTGATTCTGGCTTCTCTCATAGAAAAAGAGACTTCCCTTGCAGATGAAAAAAAATTTATTTCCGCTGTCTTTCATAACCGCTTGAAACGAAGGATGAAACTCGACTGTGACCCTACAATCATTTACGCTCTCAAGCAACAAGGCGCCTATTCAGGCCGACTGCGATGGAAAGACCTAAAGCTGGATTCCCAGTATAATACATATATCTATCCTGGGCTCCCTCCGGGGGCCATCGCAAACCCAGGCCGTGAATCTCTTCAGGCGGCTCTCTTCCCTGCCAATATCGATTATCTTTATTTCGTCTCTAAGAATGACGGTTCTCATATATTCAGCAGGACTTTGAAAGAACACCAAAAAGCTGTAATAAAATATCAAATACATGGCCGGTGATATAGTGAGGAGTGAGGAGTTAGGAGAAAAGAGCTAGACGAGATGAGAAAAGTGAGGGGGAGAAAGGATGAGCAGTATGTCTCTGTTATTGCGAGGAGCGAAGCGACGTGGCAATCTCATTAAATAGTGAGGAGTGAGGAGTATTGAATTAAATTTTTTACTGTTCACTCCTTACTTTTTACTGCTTACTAATATTACATAGTGAGGGGGGAAAGTGATAATAATTTCACAGAAAATTAAATGGTTAGTGGCATAAAAAAGGTGTAGAAAAAAAAATAAAGTTTTGGTATATTACTTTTTTATTTTGGAGTAATTTATAGCTCCAAAAAACTAACCTGGATTATTCACGAGTCGAGGTTGGCAGATTGCCAAGCTTCGCTCGCGATGACAATTTTATTATAGTGGAGGCCGTCAAATCGGCACGCCCTAAGAGTAAAGAATGCTGACATAGAGGAAAAAAGCACATAGTAAACGAATTAAATCTTATGCTGAAGGAAAAATCAACGTAATTGGCAGATATCATGGAAAATAAATATTGATGTCAGCATAATTTATGAATAATTTAGGCTAAATGATTTTTGAATGAGAAACCTTTGTGGTTATTCTCAAGGAGGAAAAATGAAAATTAAAACAGTTGTTATTCCCTTATTTCTTTTTGGGTTTATTCTGAGTTTGGTTTTTGCCCCAACAGCCCTTGCTCAAAAGAACAAAAAAGGCCAGGAACAAAAAGTAATTATTATACCCAAGGAAGTTAAGGACGTTTTCCAGGAAGGCCTTTTAACCAGGGAAGCCCGCCTGGACATTCCTTTTACAATTAAGAAGCATTTTTATCTTCCTGCCCGGGAAAATCTTCACAGTATATTTATATTTACAGTTAAAAACGAAGATTTAGGATTCGCTCCCATCGAAGTTCCTTCCGAACCCCAGGCACAAGAAAAAAAAGAAGAGGAAGTGCAATCTGTCTTTGAAGAAACCCCGGCAAAGCTTCGGGCAAACGCGCATGTTTTTCTCCAGTTTAACATGCTTGAAGGGGACACACCTGGTGAACTTATCAAGGAAGTATATATACCTGTGAATATGGAAATCGACGGGGCATCATACATCCCTGATGAAGAAGGGCTCTACACAACAGCCTATCCTCTCCCTCCTGGAGATTACATTTTATCCATGGCCATTACTTCCAGAAACCTGGATAAGATTGGCACACAGTACTTCTCCTTCACATTGCCTGCTACCGCTTCATTTGTTGAGGAGCTTGAAACCACCCCCATTTTCTTCTGCAAAAACATAGAAAGAATGTCAGCTCCTGAGACAAGAACAGAAATCCACAAAGAATTTTTTACTTATTCGATTTTAAAAATTGAACCCAACATGGATAATATTTTCTCCCCGGGAGACACTCTTGATATTTTGTTTTTTATTTTCGGCACACAGCCGGATGATGCTGGAAAATTCTCAATAGAAATAAAGTACGAAGTTCTAAAAGGCGAAGAGACGGTCATCCGATACGCACCTCAAGGCTACGAATCCCCCATTGTCAGTCAGCCACTTCCCATGAAAAAGACAGTCATAATCAAGACAACTAAAGGAGAGGAAACAACAGAGAGAAAAGAACAAAGAGATTTGGAACCTGGCTCTTATACGCTTTCCCTCAATATTAAAGATAACATCTCAGGAAAGTCTTTAGAGAAACTTATCGATTTTGAAGTAAAATAAGTCAATTGCGGTCTTTTTCGATTTCCTCGACAAGCTTCTTTACCTCTTTCTGTCCTGGATTCAGGCGCAAAGATGCTTTAAGAACTTCCAAAGCCTTTTTCTCTTCGGATGTCTTGTAGTAGCAGAAACCAAGAGCGTTTAAAAGCCTTATATCGCTGTTGTAGATTTTGTTGCCTTCAAGCAGATTCTCTATCGCTTCAGGGTACTTCCCCATTCGCATGTAAGCATTTCCTTTTATGAGATAATACTCAAATCTTAAATCTTCGTCTTCTTTTAAATTTTCGACCAATTCTAAACTCTTATCAAATTCTTCGACCTTTATGAGGAAATGAGCATACTCAATCAATCCTTTTTTATAATCAGGCTTTGACAGATAGGCTCTTTTATAGAATTCTTCAGCTTTCTTATAATTATTCACTTTATCATACTGGTAGGCCAAGAAATACAAATACAAAAAACTGTTGGAAATAGGAAAAGAGTTGGCTAATGTAGAGGGATGAGGGAGCATTTCTTTTGGAGATATTATAAAGTTTGAATCTTTTTC
>DAOUSP010000112.1 GCA_030627155.1 Candidatus Aminicenantota bacterium | reverse complement strand
TGGCCCTGCTTCAAGCAATTAGTAAGCTTCTGATGAATGTAGCCGATTATTCTCAAATCGTTATCGAAGGGTAAATTTTACTCCGTATGGAGGTATTGGAAGCTTATTTCGTTTCTCTTAAGGATTACTTGCACGTCTCTTTTTTAGGGACTTTACTTTCAGGAGTATATTTTTGCTCTAAGGAGATGATTTTTACAAGTGTTGCAGGATAGTTCTGCCCCTTTTTTTCTCCATAAGGATTGAACTGGACTCCAACCTGGTATTTATAGCTTTTTTCAGTATTTAAAGATGTCCACCGGACTACTCCGTTTAGGGCAAGAAGAGTTCTTTCTCCAGGAACAGAAATATTTAGAAATACCTTAGTGTTAATTTTTAAGGGATGCTGGCAGAGAAAACGAAGACCTCCACGACTGATATCCATCACAGGACAAAATTCTTCGTTATGTGTTTTTGAGGAGAAAATGATTTTATTTTTCTTATAGTTAAGAGTGGCCCCAGGAATTTCAAAGCGAACACATGCTCTTTTTTCTATTCCTTTATAGTCCATAAGAACCTCCATTTATGGCTTTGTTCCCAATCATTTTGATTTTCTAAGTGCTATAAAAATATAATAAATTAATAATAAAAGTCAAAAATATTTATTTTTTATACATTCCCCACACAAGAAAAAGAAGGCAAAAAGAGTTGAAAAGGACAAGATATTTAATAAGGGAAGGAAGTCCAAAAAGAGGAATTAATAGAGAAGATGCAAAGAGAGCGCCGATGAAAGAACCCAATAAGTCTAACCCGTATCCTAACCCGTAGTTCTTTTTTTCTTGAAGGAAGAGATAGTTAGAAACTATAAACAAATATCCACCTAAAAAGCCAAATGAAAAGAGGAACACAAAAAACAAATATTCCTTTGGAATTGTAGTCAAGAACAAAAATAGAAGGACAAGAAGAAGAATAAATCCCGATTGGATGAAGAATATATGCCTGAAACCAGGGTTTTTTCTGGCTTTTCCGTAAAGAGCCCCCACAAATAGTCCTGTCATGAAGGAAGCAAAAAGAAGAGAAATACTGTGATATAGATAACCGTAACAGATTTGAAAAGAGATGATGATTATGATTTCAACAATAATTGTAGTAAGTCCCATAAGGGCCAGCGGAACCAAGTAAAAAGGAGTGTTTTTTCGTTTAAATCCGAAAAATACAAGTACGCTGCAAAATAAAATAAGAGGAAAATCCAAAATCCAGAAGGTCTTTCCTTCAGAGAGTTGGGAAAGAATTCGAGATTCAAGGCCGCGAAATTGTGTGCTCCAGAGCACAGAGTTGTAAAAATAGCTAATCGGGGTGAAATCTTTGTTGATTTTCTTTTTACCCGAAGATATTTGTTCATTTAGGAATTGGACTCTCAATGGACTCAACCGGTAGGGAAGAATTTGGGGGGAGACATAGGTGTTTTGAATATTGAACTGTTCGATTTTATGCATGATTTCGTTCGAATCAAGAGAAATAGGGCTCAGAGAAGCTAAAAATATGTTTGTTGTTCCAGGAACGACTTTGACCACAGGAAATACTTCTTTTAGAGTTGCATATAGGGATGAAAGAAAGTCTTGGCGCTCAGGACTGATATAATTCTCAGAAGAGGGAACACAAAATGAAAATACTCCATTATTTTTCATTTTATTTCGTGCAATCCCAAAGAACTCTTTAGTATAAAAACGGTTGATCTGAGCTGTTGCAGGCTCTGGGAGATTGAGGAGGATGACATCATATTTTTTAGAGGTTTTATTAAGAAATGCCCTTCCGTCTTGATAATAAATATGAATGCGGGGATCTTTAACAATAGAAGTTTCCTTTGCTGGAAGATGGCGAATAGAGATTCGAATGAAGTCTGGGTCTAATTCTACATAATCAACCTCGGCTCTTGGGTATTTTAGTATTTGGGCGATTCCGCCTCCTATCCCTTCACCAATAAGGAGAACATTCTTTGCAGTAGGATTTTGCAGCATGGCAAAATGGACAGATTCTTCAGCAGAAGCTAAATCAGGATATGAGTATGCACGAAGATTGTTATTGTATAGGGATATCTGATTTTCGGTTTTAAGGACCTGAACCTTGCCGTAGGGAGTGTCTTTGCTCTGAAGTAATTGAAAAGGTTTCCAGTAAAATTTTTGCGAAGAGAAATCAAGTGTGCCAAACGCCAAAAGAAAGACAAGGATAAAAACAAATAGAACTGCGTGTTTTCTCCTCCCAAACGAAAAGAAAACAACGCATATAGATAAAACGCCGATAAAAGCTGCTCCCTGCCAGTTTGAGAGGATAGGGATTATGAAGAGATAAACGATTAGCCCTCCAATCGATGCGCCCAAGGATTCCATGATGTAAACCTGGGATAGATTTCCTTGTAAATAATAGGTGTTCAGCACAAATAAAATGCCTAAAGGAAAGCTTATTAAAAGAGAGAGAGCCAAAGAGTAGATGATCATAGAGGAAATTCCAGGCATTTCTCCAGGGAGAACATGGATGATAAACCTTGAAAATCTGAGAATAATTAAACTGATGGGAAAAATCAGGATAACACCATAATAAATTCTGCTAAACATTAAAAAACCAGGTTTTGATCTTGGGGCTAAAATACTTCCTAAACCTCCCCATAAAAGCCAGGAACCCAGACAAATGCCAAATGTCATTTCGTTTCCGAAAAAATACGCAGAAAATTCTCTCAGGAAAAAAATTTGATAAGAAAGCGCAAGGAATCCAAGAAGAAACGGAGGAATAATGTTTATCAACTCCAAATTCCGGGGATAGATTTTTGGCAAAATTTGCATTTGCCGTGCTTGATATTGATTTTTTGAATCTGGTATCCCACTCGTTCAACAAGAAGATTCTTGCAGTATGGACAGTAAGTGCTTTCTCCTTCATGACCTGGGACATTTCCTATGTACACGTAATGGATTCCTTCAGAGATAGCGATGTTTCGTGCTCTTTCAAGAGTTGGGATAGGTGTAGGAGGAAGGTTTTTAAGAAGGTACATCGGATGAAACCTTGAAAAATGGAGGGGAACATCCGGGCCGATCTCATTCATTATCCACTGGCATAAGAGTTTGATTTCACTTGGAGAGTCGTTTAGAGTTGGAATAACTAAATAGACTATTTCTAACCAGACACCACGGCTATTTGCAATAGTCTTTATTGCGTCCAGGACAGGCTGAAGCTCTCCTCTAACGTATTTTGTGTAAAAGTCTTGAGAGAAGGATTTTAAGTCCACCTTAATGGCGTCAACACACTCCACTAATTCATGTAAAGGCTCTGGATTTATATAACCTCCAGTTACAACAGTATTTTTAAGGCCGACTTTCTGGGCTTCTTTGGATGTATCGATCATATATTCGTAAAAGACTATGGGTTCAGTATAAGTGTAGGAAATGCTGGGGCATCGGTTTTTTTTTGCGAATTCCACAACTACAAGGGGAGGAAAATCGATATGACGAATCTGTTCGGGCCTGACCTGGGACATTTCCCAGTTCTGGCAAAATTTACAATTAACATTGCATCCTGCAGTTGCTATTGAGAGAGCACGGCTTTTAGGAAAGAAATGGAAGAAAGGTTTTTTTTCTATAGGATCCACATGAATCGCACATGCTTTTCCATAGACTAATGTATAGTAAGTTCCATCTATATTTTCTCTTACGCCACAATAGCCCCTTTCTTTGTCTCCAAGCTTGCAATTGCGAGGGCAAAGAAAGCATTCGATTTCCCTGTCAGGGAGCTTCCTATAGAAGCGAGCTTCAACTTTTGAAAGGTTTGGAGTTTCACCGAAAGCGTAAAAGTCCATTAGAAAGGAATTTATACTAGTTCCTGCAACAAGGCCAATGCCTCCAGTTGTTTTTAAAAATTTTCGTCTGTTCATGCTTCTGTCTCGATAATTTGAATATTACTTAAATTAGCTGTTCCCAATCCCATTTCTTCTGCTGTTTTTAAGTAGCAAGGTTCTCTATTCTCTTCTTTTAAAGAAGGAAGTCCTTTTTCTGCCCGCAGTTTTTCTATGAGTTTCCATCCAATAGAATCGGCAGCTACAGCATCCAAACTGAAAATCAGCATGCCCTGAATCTTAGCCCATTTCGCATGAAAGGATGGTCCTCGATGGTATTGGACAGTCAATGCGTCCAGTATGGATATTTTATGTTTTCCCTGGATGTATTTCGTTTGAAATAGCTCTGGAATGTAAGGATTGCAATTGGAGTCATGGTATTTATTAGGATTATGGATTGCCCCGAAATAATTTTTCATCCCAGCTGTTACGCCAGCCAACCCATGGTCTTTTAAAACAGCTAAACTAATAGAAGATGTAGTGTGCTGGTATTGGATGGATGAGAAAAGACTGCCGATGTTTTTGTGAGGAATCAGGTTTTGATGATATCCAACATCTTGGGTATCAGTCCCGAATATTTGAATGTCATTATGCTTTTGATTCAAGTGGTAACCTGCCTGTTTCAATTCCCTGTTTGTTCGGTCCCATATTATGATATTCTTGGGAATCAGCCCATTTTTACATAGTAGGTTGGCGAGGGTCAGTGAAACTTCTGGGCGTGTGGATAGTTTTTTTCCTCCAATTGTATTTATTTTAATTCCTACTTTTTCCCTTTCATTAAAAATAGAGTGAATGCTTTCCTTGATGTTGTTATTTCCAGTAACAAGGCAAAGGCCCTGATGGAACATGCGGTCTAATATTTTTTGGTTTAACTCTCCCTGATTATTAAGGACTTCTGTTCCATGTACTACAACGACCTTTGACATGTTACACTACAATAAAAAGTACTTCTTCCTGAAATATATGTCAACATAGTTGGTCCGCAGGTAAGCATCTTTTTTCCAGTGATATTTGAAGTTCTATCAATTTGCCTTAACGATTAAGACCATGGGAATGGCTTTGCTCGCCTCAGATTTTATACGCCATTCCCTCATCTCCCCCTTCGGCGGCCTCGAAACTCTGCATGAAAGACGACCTAATCATCAGTTATTGCCTCTTGCCTTCTGAAGCACATAAGTTCGTT
>DAOUSP010000128.1 GCA_030627155.1 Candidatus Aminicenantota bacterium | reverse complement strand
CCAACCTCAGGTTTTGCGCATGAAAACAGACCTTGTTGAAATTCTCATGGCTGCTGTTGAGGAAAACATTTTGCAGAAAGAAATCGAATGGAGCCAGAATGCAGCTGGTTGTGTTGTTTTGGCCTCTGGTGGATATCCTGTCAAATATGAAACAGGGAAAAAAATTGAAGGACTCAATGATGCTTTAAAAATTCCAGGTATAACAATTTTCCATGCAGGGACCAGGAAGGAAGGCGAGGAATATTTCACCACGGGCGGCCGTGTGTTAAATGTATGCGCTGCAGAAAAAACATTAAAAAAGACAATGAATAAAATATATGATGCGATTTCCAAGATATACTTTGAGGCCATGCATTGTCGCCGGGATATAGGGGCGATTAAATAGGAGGAATAATATGAAGGTTGCAATTTTTATTGGAAGCCATTCGGATTTTGGCATTGCAGAAGAAGCGATAAATATACTCAGGGAATTTGATGTCCTGTTTGAGCTTGAAGTAACTTCAGCGCACCGTTCTCCGGAGAGAACGCTGACGCTTGTCAGGGCTTTTGAAAAAAAGGGGACGGAAGTCTTTATTGCTATCGCTGGAAAAGCTGCCCACTTAGCGGGGGTAGTTGCATCCCATACCAGGCGGCCTGTCATTGGCGTTCCAGTTGGCGGAACTACGCTGAATGGCTTGGATGCCTTGCTCTCAACGGTTCAGATGCCGAAAGGAATTCCAGTGGCATGCATGGGCATTGGAAAATCCGGAGCAGCAAATGCTGCTCTTTTGGCTATCCAGATTTTAAGCTTAAAGGATGAACCATTAGACAAAAAAATGAAGGAATACCGTGAGAAATTAGCTGCTCAGGTTGAAACGAGCTCTAAAAAGGTCAAGGAGAATCTATGACATCTTTCTCTGTTCAGAGCTTTGGCTGCCGGGTTAACCAATCTGAAGCTTTTTTCTGGGTCAACGAGCTTCAAAGATTGGGGCTGAAGTATGAGCCGAAGTTTTCCCAGAGCGATTTAATCTTGGTCAATACCTGCACCCTTACAGCCAATGCAGATAGAGATGCCAGGCGATTTGTGCAGAAAATCTCCAGAGTAAATCCAAATGCACGGCTTGTTCTAACCGGATGTTTGGCAGAAAGAGCCCCGGAAGAATTCCTAAGATTCCCTCAAGTGTGGAAGATTTTATCAAATAAAGATAAAAAAAAGTTGGTCCCTGCTGTTATGCCTTATATAGAAAATCAGGAAAGAATGCTTGTCCAATCTTATAAATCCAGGGCCTTAGTAAAGATTCAAGATGGATGCAACTATCAATGTTCTTTTTGTATCATCCCAAGTGTCAAAGGTAAAAGCAAAAGCGAAGAGAAGTTGAAAATCATTAAGCAGGTGAAAAATTTCATAGCACAGGGATACAGAGAAATCATTCTTACTGGAGTTCACCTGTGCTTGTACGGCCTTGATATGGTGCCAAAAGTAACTCTTCTTGATTTACTTCAGGAATTAGAAACAACTGAAGGGCTTGGCCAGGTACGGCTAAGTTCTCTTGATCCCAGGTTTCTAAACAAAAAGTTTCTTAATTTTCTAACAACGAGTAAAAAAATATGCCCTCATTTCCACTTGTCTTTACAGAGCGGCTCGGATGATGTTCTCAAGAGAATGGGCAGAAGCATTTCTGTTGCTGAATACAAGGATGTGCTTGCTGATTTACGCATGAGGTCGCCCGAAGCATCTCTTGGTGCTGACATTATTGTAGGATTTCCTGAGGAATCAGATAAGGAATTTACACAGACTTATGATTTTCTCAAGGAATCCCCTTTGTCATATTTTCATGTGTTTTCTTTTTCATCACGGCCTGGGACAAAGGCAGAGAATTGGTGTCAAGTGCAAGGACGGAAGAAGAAGGAGCGTGCTTCTTTGTTGCGGACACTTTCTGCAGAGAAAATAAGGACTTTTCGCCATGATTTTATTGGGAAAGAAAGCAAGGCGATTGTTATAAGAAAAGGAAACCGCCGCACAGAAGTCTTGACGCCTAATTATTTGAAAGTATATATTCCTTCCTGCCCTGCCAGAGAGAAGGAAGAGGTTCAGATACAAATCACAACTGCAAAGCAAGATTGCCTGGAGGGCCAGGTGATTTCTTGATATGAAAAAAATCATCCAGCTTCCCACACACATCGCTCAAAAAATAGCAGCCGGTGAAGTCATAGAAAGGCCGTTTTCTGTGGTCAAGGAACTTGTCGAAAACTCACTGGATGCAGGTGCTTCAGATGTTCGGGCAGAGCTTCTCAATGGGGGGAAAAAACTTATTCGAGTAACTGATAATGGCTGTGGAATGAGCCGGGATGATGCAGAGATTTCTTTTGAGAGGCATTCGACAAGCAAGATTTCAACAGAGGAGGATTTAGCTCGGATAGCCACTTTGGGGTTCAGAGGAGAGGCGCTCCCAAGCATTTCGGCTGTTTCAAGAGTAACTTTAAGAACATCCTGTGATGGCAGTAAGGCTACTCTGATTAAGCGCGAAGGAGAAAAAGTTCTTGAAATATCAAGCATTGCATTTCCTCGTGGAACATCCATCGAAGTGCAGGATTTGTTTTATAATTTACCAGCACGGAAGAAATTTCTTCGGTCTGAAAGATCAGAACTTTCGCTCATTGTAAAATATTTGATTGGTGTGTCGCTTGCATATCCAGGAGTGAGGTTTTTACTCCTCCATGGGACAAGAGGAGTGTTTCATTTTCCGCCAGTAACGAATCTAAAAGAAAGAATTTACCAGGTTTATGGCAGGTCAGTAATAGAGAATCTGATGGAAATAGATTTTAAGGACGATTCGCGTCGGATTTATGGATTTGCCTCACGCCCTCCTTCCGGACGCAGAGACCGAAGCCACCAGCTATTTTTTGTCAACCGCCGTCCTGTAAAAGATAAAATCTTTCATGCGGCCTTGAGTCAAGCATACAAAGGATTTTTAGAGAAAGACCTGCTCGCCGAAGCTTGGATATTTTGCGAGCTTCCGTACTCGGAAGTGGATGTCAATGTCCATCCTGCTAAAGCAGAAGTTAGGTTTCAAGATTCACAGACTGTATTTCACCTGATTCAAACAGGATTGACAAAGGCCATACTCCGGGAAGCCGGGATAAAAAAGGTTTCTCCATTCTTGCCTGAAGAAAAACCGACCTCCTGGGTCCGTGAGGGCGTCCGGGCCAATGAATTAAACCTCCAGCAAGGAAAGATGCCCTGGGAGCAGGAATTATTGGAATCCCTGCCTGGGGAAGAGGGGTTATTTCCGCGTGTTTTAGGCCAATATCTGAATATGTATATTGTCGCTGCCAAAGATGAGGAGCTTCTGATTATCGACCAGCACAATGCACATGAAAGAGTATTATTCGAAAAGTATATGGAGATTCATAAGAATAAGAGATGGCCGCGAAAACTGGCACTTATTCCTATTATTATAGAACTCTCTCCTGTCCAGGTTCTTAGTTTGGAAGAGAACAAAGAGCTTATGGAAGAGGCGGGATTTTGCGTGGAATCTATGGGAGGCAAAAGCTTCGCTATTAAGGAATTTCCGGATATATTGAAAGAGGCCGATGCAAAAGACATCGTGCATTCTTTACTGGAAGAATTGAAAGGAAGTCCGCTTGAGGAGAAATTGAAAACATTTGTGGCAACGCTCGCTTGTAAAACAGCGGTTAAAGCGGGAGAGCCGCTTCCTTTGGTAAAGATGATTTATTTGGTGGAGGAGCTTTTTAAAGTCTCAAACTTATCTGTTTGCCCACATGGCAGGCCTGTCCTTATCAAAATTGACAAAAAAGACATAGAGAAAGGTTTAAAGCGGAGCTGAAATTGACAACAAAGGCCTGTTTTGCTAATATGACTTAGCTCAAAAGCCAGGCGTGCTGAGTCATCTTGATGCCTGGCAGGTTGTTTTTCAAGAAGATTTAGCGGGGAGTAGCGCAGCTTGGTTAGCGCGCCTGCCTTGGGAGCAGGAGGTCGTCGGTTCGAATCCGATCTCCCCGATTTGATTAAATAAAGGGCAGCCAAATAACAAGAGCCAAACTCTTAATATAATGGCTAACTCAATGGTGCGCGCCTGTAGCTCAGCAGGATAGAGCAGCTGCCTTCTAAGCAGCGGGTCGGGGGTTCGAGTCCCTCCAGGCGTGCCAGCTTATCCCATTATTTTTCAATGTGTTTCCTCATTTTTGACTTTCAGTTAGCCTATACTATTTTGAATTTTCTTTCATCCTGATTTTCTCCATTTGTGCGCTAATGTTAGAGTTCAGCCCCCGCTTTTAGCGGTCGGCTGGAGCGGACTGGTTAGACCCTGGCTTCGTAGCAGCTAAAGAATCTCGTGAATGCACAGATATATATTTCCTGTCTGTGATGTGTGACGGCGCTTCCTAAGCAAAAGTTGAATTAGGTCAATGCGGCCCTCTAAAATAGCCATGAGATCGCTTCCATCCATAAGGATGACGAGTCTTCTTCCAGATGAGTGAGCTTTCACTCCATCCTCTGAGAATCCGTTAATGGAAAGAAACAGACCTAATGTATTTTCGAGTTTTCTGGATAGTTTCCCGGCTAAAGAATCCAGATCCTTGGCTGGTACAGGTTCCTCTTGCCACTTACCCTCAAAAAGGTAGTCTGTTCCTTCAAAGCTGAACGCTCCGTCAATTTGTTCACCAACAATTTTGAACGAGGCCT
>DAOUSP010000125.1 GCA_030627155.1 Candidatus Aminicenantota bacterium | reverse complement strand
ATTGGAAATGGTTACTAAAATAGCCTTTAAAGAGGGATTTGGAGCGGTTCTGGCTGAAGGAAGTTACCGAGCTGCAAAAATAATCGGTAAAGGCGCAGAGCGCTATGTATGCACAGTTAAAAAACAGGGGTTTGCCATGCATGAACCCAGAGGAAAGAATAACATAGCTTTTGCCTATTCATTGTCTCCTACAGGTGCTGATCATCTTGAAGCAGCCCACGATATGCCCTTTGAGGAAGGCCGATGGGCAGTGCCTGATCTTTACCCAGTAGGAATCTTAAAAGGCGTTCCAGCCCGGGGTTTGACTCCATATAAAGTAAGATGGTTTGTATATAACCAGCATATCTACAGTTTAATAAATACACTGTCTCTTTGTTTTTTTACTGCAGGGCCCGCAAGGTTGTTTCGTTTGAATCATCTTGTGGAAATGGTTGAAAGTGCAACAGGCTGGGAAACAAGCTTATTTGAACTAATGACTTTAGGAGAAAGAACGACTACTTTGGCTCGCCTGGTGAATGCGCGTGAGGGGTTTGACCGCAAAGATGATATGCTTCCGGATAGATTATTTGAGCCTTTAGAAACCGGTTCATTGACCGGGGAAAAGCTTGACAGGGAAAAATTTGAGAAAGCTTTGGATTATTATTATGAAATGATGGGTTGGGACATCGCCACAGGGAATCCGAGAGATGCACGGCTGTATATGCTCAACATTGCCGACCTATCTTAATTTTGATAAAGACTGACATCAAACTTCCCTTCAGGGTTTTTTAGAGAAATAATAATTTATGTAAAAAAGACTGTTTATATAGTTATCCTCCACCGCTTATCGGAATAAAAGCTATTACATCCTGTTCCTTTAAAGTTTTCCCGCTTTTAAGGAAACTCTCATAATGAGTGCCGTTTATAAATATTCTTGTGCTTTTTTCAAGCTTGTTTTCCCATGGAATATCAAACTCGCATATAATAGAGTTTATTGCTTGAGCTGGATTGGAAGGAAGCTCCATTAAAATTTCTCTGTTTCCTGAATATTTTTGCATGATAGTAATAAATTTCACGGTTACATGGATAGTGTTTGTATTCATCACTTTTTTCTTTTTGTTTTCTTGTGTTGTCAGAAAAGAACAGTTGGCTTGTTCTTATCGTTTATTGTTTAGTTAATTAATCTAACATAATTGATATCTTGCATCAAGAATGATTTCTTGCGTAAAGCAAGTAAAGACGCCAATGGAGATGCATAAGACCCCAATAATAAGCTTGATTTTATGGGATTTCTAAGAGAAAATATCGGGGAGGCCAGCATAGTGAAGCACAGTCCGTTAATATTCGAGCGTTACAAGAAACAGCTTCTTCTTGAAGAAATTGGGGAAGAAGGCCAGGAGATGCTCAAAAATTCTTCTGTTGTGATAGTTGGATGTGGTGGGCTTGGCAGTATTATTTCAAATTGTCTTGTAAGGGCTGGAATTGGAAAAGTTACTATTGTTGACAATGATTACATTGAATTAGAAAACCTCCACAGGCAAATGCTCTTTGATGAGGAAGATGTAAAAAGGGGACTGCCAAAATCAGTTGCAGCGGCTGAAAAATTAAGAAAAATCAATTCTCAGGTTCAAATTGAACCCATTGTAGCAAAGGTAGCCCCAGAAAATATTGAAGAAATCTTGAAAGATGTTAACCTTGTATTTGATGGAACAGATAACTTCGAGGTGCGGTTTCTCATAAACGATGCCTGTATTAAGACAGGCATTCCCTGGATTTATGCTGGTGTATTAGCGACTCATGGTGTGAGTTTAACTATAATCCCTGGGGAAACCCCATGTCTTCGCTGTCTAATTCCTGAACTGCCGCCAGTAGTAGATACTCCCACATGCGAGACTGTCGGTGTGCTTGGAATGGTGGTTACTACAATTGCATCTATAGAGGCGACAGAGGGGATAAAACTCTTGATAGGCAAAAAAGATAGACTTCTACGTAAATTGATTAGTTTTGATATTTGGTCAGGCTCTTATCAGTTGTTTGAGATTGAAAGATCCAGTGACTGTCCTGCATGTGGTCAAGGTCGATTTGATTATTTAAATCCAAAGAAAGTTAAATACTCATAGAGTAGCTCCAAGAATAAATTATTTTTATGCTCTTCAGAGGTTAATCAATAAAATTAATTACCAAAATAGAGGATAAAACTAAATGAAAATATTTAATGTAGTGGGAGACTCTAATACTGGCAAAACACAGATAATCCAGAAGCTTATTCAGAAATTAAAGGGACGTGGCTATTCTGTAGGGGTTGTCAAACTTTGCAGCCAGGGATTTACTGTTGATCCTGAAGGCAAGGATTCATGGGTTTTCATGAAATCTGGAGCCGATGTGGTCGCAATGATATCTCCAGACCGATTTGCAGTACAAAAGAAAGGAGGAGAAGCAACTGCACAAGCATTAGCTGAGAAATATTTTAAAGAGACTGGCATCATTTTTATAGAGGGAGGCCGGGAAGAAAAGGGCATAAAAAAAATAGAAGTTTTAAGAAAAGGAATATCTGAAAAACTCAAATGTCCGCCTGATGATATCCTTGCTGTTGTATCTGATATGGATGTGAAAATTGATAAACCTGTCTTTCATCCACGTGAGATTAATAAGATTGCAGATTTTCTTGAGAGCATTGAGGACTCTAAAGAACCTCAAATATCGCTTGAAATCAACGGCATTCCTATCTCAACGAATCCATTTGTTCAAAAGATTATAACAAACATTGTTTTTGGAATCACTGACTCTTTAGATGGAATCCCGAAAGATCCCAGATGCATAAGATTAACCGTAAGAAAAAAATAATTCTAAAAAAAATATTAAGGAGAAATCAGTATGTTCGAAAAAAGAATTAATAGCTTATTAAAAATGTTATTTGTTGTTTATGGAATATATGGCTTACTATTTTCTTATGCATTTGGGCAAGTTCCTTCCCATGATATGCTAAAAAACTTCCTTTACCGTTCTGTTGGACCTACTCGTCAGGGAGGAAGAATCTCAGATTTTGCGGTTTCAACCAAGGATCTATACACATTTTACGTTGCAGCAGCAACTGGCGGGCTATGGAAAACAACAAACAACGGGACAACATTCGAACCTGTTTTTGACCATGAAAACGTTGGCTCAATAGGTGACATTGCTGTTGCTCCATCAAATCCAAATATCGTGTGGGTAGGAACAGGAGAGGCAAACCTAAGAAATTGTACTTATTGGGGCGATGGTGTGTACAAGTCCATAGATGGCGGAAAAACCTGGGTGAACATGGGATTAAAGGAGTCACATCATATCGGACGAATAGTAATGCATCCAGAAAATCCGGATATTGTTTATGTGGCAGCCCAGGGGCACCTTTATTCTGAAAATCCAGAGCGCGGTTTATACATGACAAAAGATGGCGGAAAAACCTGGGAGAATGTTCTTAATGTGATTGTCGATGGAAGGCACATAGGTGTGACAGATGTTGTTATGGATTCCATGAATCCTGATGTTCTTTATGCAGCTGCTTATGATAGGATGCGCAAGCCATGGACATTCAGGACAGCTGGGCCTGGAAGTGGTATTTATAAAACTACTGATAGTGGTAAAACGTGGATAAAACTTGAAAACGGTTTGCCAAAGGGAATGCTTGGGAGAATTGGCCTTGATATCTATCCAAAAAACCCGAATATTCTTTATGCGACAATCGATAATGCGAATTCACCGGGTGTGGATGATAAGGTGCGCTACAAAGAGTTGCTTGAAGGAAAGCCTCCAAAAGTTCCAACAATCGGGCATGAAATCTACCGTACAAACAATGCTGGAGAGACCTGGAGTAAAGTTAGCCCTGAAGGCAAAAGCATAGGAAACCGCTCGAATTACTATGGTCAGATTCGTGTAGATCCAAACGATGAAAATCACATCTATGTATTAAGCACCCGGGTAGATGAGTCGTGGGATGGAGGGAAAACTTGGCAAAGAGCTTTCCGCTACGGTGGGGATAATCATGCGTTATGGATTGATCCTCAAAACAGCAGACATATGCTTTTGGGATATGATTATGGTATGGCAATAACATATGACAGGGGAAAAAATTGGTACCACCCTGATGAACTTCCTTTGGCTCAGTTGTATGCTATTGGAGTAGACATGAATTATCCTTACAACGTATATGGAGGAATGCAGGATTTTGGCTCATGGAAGGGTCCGAGCACAAAGAAAGGCCGTTTTCCTATTCGGTTCGAAGACTGGGAGCATATGCTTGGAGGAGATGGCTTTTATAATCAGATAGATCCCACAAATCCTCAGTGGCTTTATTGCGAAGCTCAGTTTGGGAGTTTAGTGCGAATCGACCAAAAAACAGGTATTAAAAAAGAAATTAAATATAGAGGCGAGAAAAAACTCCGTTTCAACTGGAATGCGCCAGTTTTGATTTCTCCACATAATAGTAATGTCATCTATCATGGGGCAAATTTGTTATTGCGTTCTTCATTCAGAGGAGAAGGCTGGGAGATAATAAGTCCAGATTTAACAATGAACGATCCTGCAAAAACACGAGGAATCGGAGCTGTCCGATTTTGCACGATTACCACCCTCGACGAATCTCCTGTAAAGGAAGGAATTATATGGGTTGGAACCGATGATGGGAATGTTTGGCTTACCAAAGACTGTGGGCGAAGCTGGGAAAATCTGAACAGCAGAATACCAGGAAATCCTGGATACTGGGTCAGCAGGATTACAGCTTCTCACCATGATGCTGGTACAGCGTATTTATCATACACAGGGT
>DAOUSP010000018.1 GCA_030627155.1 Candidatus Aminicenantota bacterium | reverse complement strand
TGGGCTATATAACATCCTTGCTCAGCCCAAAACCGGTTGAGATTCATGATAAGATCTTGAATAGACATTTTTTATTTAAAAACGGTTTGCCTCTTAATCTTTTTCGTTTTGGGCTGCCGTTCCCTCCCATTTTAAAACCGGATTCTTTGCTGCTCCAGTTTCATCGAGCCGCCGCACATACGTCTCATGCGGGGCTCCTTTTAAAACATTTGGATTTGTCTTCGCTTCCTGGGCAATCTTTTTCATCGCATCTACGAAAATATCAAGGTCTCTTTTGCTTTCTGTTTCTGTTGGCTCTACCATCAGGGCACCATGCACAATAAGAGGAAAAGACATTGTTGGAGGGTGAACTCCATAATCAATGAGTCTTTTTGCGATATCGAGATTTGTAATTCCATGTACTTTTTGAAATTTATCTGAAAAAACACACTCGTGTAATGTCGGTGTTTCATATTCCAAATGAAAGTCTTCCTCAAGGCATTTCCGTATATAATTAGAATTCAAAACCGCAATCTCTGACGTCTCCTTCAGTCCTTCATGGCCCAAAGATAAAACATAGGCCAATGCTTTAGCAACCACCTGGAAGTTTCCATAGAAACTCCGGATACGCCCAATGCTTTTAGGCCGGTCGAAATCAAGGAAGTATCCTTTCTCTCCTTTTTCCACCAATGGGACAGGAAGGTAAGGAATTAATTCCTTCTTAACGCCTACAGGCCCTGAACCAGGACCGCCACCGCCATGTGGGGTTGAAAACGTCTTATGCAAATTAAGATGAATCACATCCACATCCATATCTCCAGGCCTGCATTTTCCGACCAAGGCATTCATGTTAGCTCCATCCATATAAATAAATCCGCCTTTTGCATGAACGATTTTAGCGATTTTTTTGATATCAAACTCAAAAACACCCAGAGTATTCGGATTTGTTATCATCAAGGCGGCAACATCTTCTGTCATAGCATTCGATAAATCTGCTAAATCCACAGTGCCACTTTTGTTCGACTTGATTTCTTGCACCTTATACCCGCATATGTGAGCACTCGAAGGATTAGTTCCATGAGCAGAATCAGGAATCAGGACAATCTTCCGCGGGTCTCCTTTTTCTTCATGAAGTGCACGGATAAGCATCATTCCTACTAACTCACCCTGTGCGCCTGCAGACGGCTGAAGAGTGAATGCATCCATTCCTGTAATTTCTACAAGAAGTTCTTCTGTCATTTTCAAGATTTCAAGATTTCCCTGAACTAAATCGATCGGAGAAAAAGGGTGCGAAGAAAGAAATTTATGATTATTAGCAATTTTTTCGTTCACTTTCGGGTTATATTTCATCGTGCATGAGCCAAGTGGATAAAACCCTTCGTCCACACAATAATTCGTCCTTGAAAGTCTTGTGAAGTGGCGCACAAGCTCTGGCTCAGACACTTGAGGGAAGCCAGTGATTTCTTTCCTTACAGGAAGATTCTTAAGGATATCTTCCTTTACCGGAACATCTATTTTTGGAAGGGAAAAAGCTGATTTTCCTTCACTGCTTATTTCAAAGATTAATGGTTCTCGTAACATTTTTCACCCTTTTTCTTAGACATTAAGATTGTATTAATGCCTCTTTCAAAGACTCAAAAAGTCTATCAATATCTTCTTTCTTATGCATCTCGATCACACAAAACAAAGCACAATTCTTAAGCTCTGGGTAATATTCATCAAGGCCTAACCCACCAATGATGCCTTTTTCCTTTAGGTAGGTCTCCAATTCAGGCCACGGCCTTTCAAACTCAAGAACAAATTCGTTAAATATATCTCCAGTGAACTTTCGTTTGATTCCTTTCACCATGCTGAGTTTGTCCAGAGCATAATTGGCTTTCTGGATATTCTGCCAGGCAAGTTCTTTCAAACCTTCTTTGCCTAATGCTTCTAAATAAATTGTGGCTCTTAATGCACACAATGACTGGTTAGTGCATATGTTCGATGTCGCACGTTCCCGCCGGATATGCTGCTCTCTGGTTGATAGAGTAAGAACAAACCCTCTTTTTCCATCTACATCTTTTGTCTGCCCAACAATTCTGCCTGGAAATTGCCTTATAAATTCTTTTGCACATGCCATGAACCCTACATAAGGCCCACCGAAAGTCAAAGGAATACCAAAGGATTGCCCTTCTCCAACAACAATATCTGCATTAAGTGCACCTGGTGCCTCTAACAGCCCCAAAGACACAGGTTCAGCAACAGCCACGATACACATGGCTTTATTCTTATGTGTAAGCTCTGAAACAGCATCAATTTGCTCGACAACGCCAAAAAAATTTGGAGACTGGATTATTACTGCTGATGTATTTTCATCAAGTTTTTCCTTAAGGTCAGAAAAATCTGTAGCGCCTGATTCAGTGAACCGAATCTCTTCTATGGCAAGACCCAAATTTTTTGTGTATGTCCTGATTGTATCTTTGTAGTGCGGGTGTAATGTGTTTGCCATCAATAATTTTGGTTTTCCGTTTATTCTATGCGCCATCAGAATCGCCTCTGCTGCTCCAGAAGCTCCATCATAGAGGGAAGCATTTGCAATATCCATTCCTGTAAGTTGGCAAATAAGTGTCTGAAATTCAAAGATGGCCTGAAGTGTCCCTTGACTCACTTCTGGCTGATAAGGAGTATAGGGTGTTACAAATTCTCCTCTCGAACTGAGGTAGTCTACAACAGAAGGGATGAAGTGAGCATAAGCACCGGCTCCTAAAAAGCAGATATAATCTTCACACGAATTTTTATTTGCAATTTCTTCGAACCGTCTAATCAGTTCAGGTTCTGATAATGCTTCAGGAATACGCAATTTTTCTTTTAATCTGACATCCTTTGGAATCGTGCTAAACAGCTCTTCAACAGAGGAAACGCCAATCTTCTTGAGTATATCCTTCTTGTCTTTACCCCCAAGGGAGATATATCTCATTTTTTGAAAATCCTTTTCATCATTTTTTGAAAATCAGACTATTCTTCCAGGCCTTCAAGGAATTTTTCATATTCTTCAACAGTCATCAGTTTCTGTAATTCTGAATCATCTCTAATCTTTATTTGAATCATCCATCCTTTTCCATGAGGATCTTCATTCAGAAGCTCGGGTGAATCATTAAGCTCTGTATTTACTGCTACAACTTCACCAGAGATAGGAGAATAAACATCAGAAACAGCTTTCACAGATTCTACCACACCAATTGTCTGGTGGAATTCCAAGTTAGTTCCGACAGCAGGAAGTTCTACATAAACTACATCGCCTAACTGTTTCTGTGCAAAATCTGTAATTCCAATCGTTCCTTTATCTCCTTCGATTCTAACCCATTCGTGGTCTTTTGTGTAATAAAAATTATCTGGATACATATTATTTATCCTCCTCTATTTTTTAAAGTAATGCATGAAATATTTCAATTAAAAAAATAAAAATTCAGATTTATTCTTTTATTCTCTTATAAAAAGGGAGAGGAACGACCTGAGCTTTGATTTTTTTATCTCTAATCCCGATATCAATCATTGTGCCAATTTCTGTATATTCTATCGGTAAATAGGTCAGGCCTATACCTTTTTTAAACAAGGAGAAAAAGTGCCAGATGTCACTTGAGAAATTTTTTCATCTCCAATAAACACGGGGTAATGTGGCCTCGGAATTCCTCTTTCTATCATCTCAAACCCAACGATTCTTCTCTTAATTCCTTCCTCTTTCTGTCTGAGAAGGACATCTCTTCCAAGAAAGTCCCCTTTCTTAAATTTTACAATCCATCCTAAACCTGCCTCTAAAACCGTTGTAGTCTCATCAATATCATTTCCATACAACATCAGTGTGGCTTCTAACCGGAGAGTGTCCCTGGCACCCAAGCCGACAGGAATAATCCCCTCATCTTTTCCTTGTTCTAATATTGCATTCCAAATTTTCTCTGGATTTTTGGAAAGAGTGTAGATTTCAAACCCATCTTCCCCAGTATAACCCGTTCGTGAAATCAAGGCCTCCTCGCCTGCTACATGTGTCCAGTTTGAAGTAAATGAATTCATCTGTTCCAAATTGACCTCAGTCAGCGGTTTCAAAATACCAAAAGCTAAAGGACCCTGGAAAGCAATCTGAGAATAACCGCTGCTTTGGTTTTCAACTTTGACATCAAAACCATTCTTGTGGTTTAGAATCCATTCATAATCCTTATCACTATTAGAGGCGTTAACTACAAGAAAATAGATGTTTTCTTCCAAGTAATACACTAAAAGGTCGTCAACAAAAGTCCCTTCAGGTGTTGTCAAAGCAGAGTATTGGACTTTTCTTGGTGTTAAACGTGCGGCATTGTTTGGTGTTAGATACTGAACAAAATCAAGAGCATCTTTTCCTGTAATCAGGATCTCCCCCATATGGCTAACGTCAAAAAGGCCTGCTTTAGTACGGACAGCTATATGTTCATGAATCAGCCCAGAATACTCAACTGGCATTTCCCAGCCGAAAAACTCTATCATTTTTGCACCAAGTTTCTTATGTGTTAGGTTTAATCGAGTCCTTTTCATGTTAATCCTTCTTTAAATTTATTCTACTACCATATAACACCTGTTGATGCAAGGGAAATTTATCTTAAAAACCCAGATTAACTCTTGCCCTCATCTTAAAATTTGTTATAATTAATAAACCAAAAATGATAACACTCAAAAAGTATTTAAAAGAGAAAATATATCAACTGCTAAAGCACGATTACCCTGTGAATCATTCTCTTTTAGAGATGGCTTACACTCCAGATTTAAAAATGGGAGATCTGGCCTTAACCTTTCCATTCCACTTAGCCAAAGAGCTTAAAAAAAAGCCGCGAGAAATTGCACAGGAAATTGTTCCACGGCTGTCTAACATCCAAGGAGTAGATAGAGCCGAAGTGGCAGGACCGGGCTACATAAACCTTTTTTTAAATAAAAGCCAATTTCTAAATAGTCGCCTCGATTCCCTGAAAAATACATCGCTATCCTGTGAGGAAGACAAAATCATCGTTGAACACACAAACATCAACCCCAATAAAGCTGCTCATATTGGGCATTTACGCAATGCTGTCCTTGGTGATACATTAGTGAGATGCCTGAAGTTCAAAGGAGAAAAAGTCGAAATCCAAAATTATATAGATGACACTGGAGTCCAGGTTGTAGATGTAATTTTTGGATTCATGGAAATCAAAAATAAAAATCTATCCGACATAAAAAAAATCACAGGAAAATTTGATTACTACTGCTGGGACCTTTATTCAAGCGTTTCCTCCTACCTTAAAGAACATCCTGAATCAACCGAAAGAAAAGCAGAAATTTTAAAAAAACTCGAAAAAGGCGAAAGCCCCGAAATTGATATAGCCCATTATATCTCCCGCAATATTCTTAGAGCGCATCTTAAAACAATGGAAAGAATAGACGTCACTTATGACGTTCTGCCATGTGAAAGCACCATTATAAAACTAAAATTCTGGGAAAAAGCATTTGAACTGCTCAAGAAAAAAAACGTCATCGTCTATATAACAGATGGAGTTAACAAAGGTTGCTGGGTGATGAAGCTTGAAGATGCCCCCGAAAAAGAAAAAATAATAGTTCGCTCTGACGGAACAGTGACTTACGTCGGAAAAGACATTGCTTATCAGCTATGGAAATTTGGCCTTTTAAAAAAAGATTTTTATTATGAACCCTTTACACAGACGAACGGGAAACCCATCTGGATAACAACAGAGGCTACAAAAAACAATGTTCCTCGTTTTGGCAACGGAAGCCTGGTCTACAATGTTATAGACACTCGGCAATCGTATTTACAAAACATCGTTGTCCAGGGACTAAAATCTCTGAAATATGATGCCCAGGCAGAAAAATCAATCCATTTTTCCTATGAGATGGTGGCTCTTTCTCTAAAGAGTCTTAAAGAATTAAAAATCCAGATTTCTGATGAAGACAAAGGAAAGAATTTTCTTGAAGTATCAGGAAGAAAAGGGCTTGGAATCAAAGCAGATGACCTTCTTGACAGACTTGAACAAAAGGCCTTTACTGAGGTTAAAAAAAGAAACTCGGAACTCACTAAAGACCAAAAGATAGATATTGCCCATAAAATTGCCTGTGGAGCTCTGCGTTATTTCATTCTTAAATTCACAAGAAATTCTCTTATTATCTTTGATTTTGAAGAAGCTCTGAGCTTCGAAGGAGAAACAGGACCATATCTTCAATACACTCTCGTTCGCATTCAAAGCATCTTTCGAAAATTAAAAGAAAAGAAAATATCATTTGACATCTCACCCAATGAGATTTCTTTTAAAGCCCTTTCTCAATCGGAACTAAACGACTTCTGGGAAATTATCTTCTATGCCTCACAATTCGAGGAAGAAGTTCTCCATTCGATTCGCTCACTTGAATTTTCAAACCTTGCCAAATTCACATTCATTCTTTGCCAAAAATTCAATGCATACTACCATAAATATTCCATCCTGAGTGAAAAAAATCAGGATTTGAGAAACATTCGTATTTTTACTATTCATTATATTCAGGAAATCCTCAAAAGAGCGCTTTTTCTCATGGGGATTCCACAACCAGAAAGAATGTAGCAAAAAGGAGATGAAAAAATGATTGAAGTTCAACATCTCACCAAGAAATACGGAGATTTATTAGCCGTTGATGATTTGAGTTTCAAGGTCGACAGAGGAAAAATTTGGGGACTCTTAGGGCCTAACGCCGCAGGAAAGACTTCCACTATGAGAATTCTCACTGGCTACCTCTCTGCAACCGAAGGAAAAGCATCCATTGGAGATTTCGATGTCTTTGAAGAACCGAGCAAAGTAAAAAAAATTACTGGCTATCTCCCTGAAGATGTCCCTCTTTATCCTGAAATGACTGTTCAAGGATTTATTCACTTTGTCTCCGAAATCAAACAAATTGCCCCATCAAAACGCAAAGAGGCCGTCAACAAGGTTATTGAAATTGTAGGGTTGGAACCTGTAAGGAAAAGATTGATAAAAAATATTTCCCGCGGATTCAAACAGCGTGTAGGCCTTGCACAAGCTATGGTTCATGACCCCCAAGTCCTCATATTGGATGAGCCAACCATTGGACTTGACCCTGCTCAGATTATTGAAATCAGGAAGTTGATAAAGTCATTAAAGGGAGAGCGGACAATCATTCTTTCTACCCATATTCTTGCTGAAGTTACACAGGTTTGTGATGGAGTCGTGATTATCAACGAAGGAAAACTCATGGCTTCTGGCTCTCTGGAGGAACTTGTAAGTTCATTCAATGATAAAGAAGGAGTGTTCATTAAACTCAAAAGAGCAGGCCAAGAAGCACTTCCGCTTTTCTCAAGTATCCCAGGTGTCAAGGAAGTTAGTTGGGATGAAAACGGAATAAAAATCGAATGGACGAAAGGCCACGATGTTCGAGATGAAATCATAAAGATGATCGCAGATAAAGATTTAGGCCTTTTGGAAATGAGGCCTTTATCCATGGGTATCGAGGAACTTTACTTAAAAGTTATTTCAGGAGGCGTTGAGCAATGAAGAATATCTGGGCTTTATGCAAAAAAGAAGTTAAGACTTACTTTACATCGCCTATAGCTTATGTGGTTATATCTGTATTTTTAGTCTTAGTAGGTTTTTTCTTTTATAACCTTATATGGTGGTTCAACACCCAATCTCTCCAATTGGCAAGAAACCCATACTATTTTCAGCAGCTAAACATAAACCAGATGGTTTATTCCCCTCTATTTCACAACACAAGCATCATCCTGCTCCTGATGATTCCAATCCTATCCATGCGGTTGTTTTCTGAAGAAAAAAAAATAAAGACAGAAGAGCTTCTCTACACCTCACCCATTTCAGTAACCCAAATTATTCTGGGTAAGTACATTGGTTCACTCCTCGTGGTTTTTATTATGCTCTTTCTATCAGGAATTCTTTCAATTTTTACGTTTTTCTATGGAAACCCAGAACTTGTACCCATCCTCAATGGATACCTTGGATTACTCCTTTTGGGAGCCGCTTTTATGTCCATTGGAATCTTCTTTTCTTCCTTGACAGAAAATCAGATAGTCGCAGCCGTTTTAACATTTGGCTCTCTTCTTCTTTTCTGGGTACTCAATTGGGCCTCATATTCGGCAGCAGGCATGTGGAAGGATGTGCTCAATTATCTATCTATTTTTCAGCACTTTGACAACATGACACAGGGTATCCTGGATACCACAGATGTGATCTATTATATGAGCTTTATTTTCCTTGGACTCTTCCTGACGCACTCAGTCATTCAATCGAGAAGGTGGAGGTAAAACAATGGAAAGCATCAAGAAATATTTGAATTACATCGGGCTAACCCTGTTATTAGCAGGCCTAATTTTGCTTTATATATGGCCACATAGAAAAACTGTCGCCTTAATTTTTGTCTTAACAGGTATCGCATGTTTATCTTTATATATAATTCTTAATCTTTCTGGCTTGAAACAAGGTTTTAAAAGAAAATCCTTTCTTTATTCCAGCAATTTGTTTCTCATAATCATGCTGGTTGTTGGCATATTAGGGATGTTCAACTATTTCTTTGCAAGACATCACTACAGGATTGATTTCACAGAAGCAAAACTTCACAGCCTGTCTGACCAATCCGTTAAAGTCCTAAAAAATCTAAAAGATGACATCCATGTTCACTGCTTCTTTCGGGAAGGAAATTACAATCGTTCTAAGATGGAAAGCTTGCTGAAAATATACTCCTTCCATTCAAAAAAAATTAAATACGATTTCATTGACCCTGATAAAAATCCTGGACTTGTAAAACGATACGAAATAACAGAAGACGGGACGACTATTTTCGAAAGAGGAGACAAGGAAAGCCGTATAACTTCTACCTCAGAGGAAGACATTACAAATGCCATTATAAAAATTTCTCGTGATGAGAAAAAGGTCATCTATTTTCTCGAAGGACATGGTGAGTCAAGTATTGAAGACTCTGAACAAAGAGGTTATTCAATTGTCAAAGGAGAACTTGAAAAGCTCGGCTACGAAGTAAAAAAACTCAGTTTAGCACTTTCAGATACATTCCCAAAAGATGCAACACTACTTGTTATTCCAGGTCCTGAGAAAGACCTTTTTCCAAATGAGCTTCAGACGATAAGCGATTACATTCATAATGGCGGCAGGGTCTTTTTCATGGTAGACCCTGAAACTGCTTCGGGACTTAAGCCGTTTCTAAAAGATTTTGGGTTCCATCTTGAAGACGATTTGATAGTTGACACTGTTTCTCGGCTCCTTGGAGGAGATTATTTCATGCCTGTTGTAAGCGAATACGAAGACCATGATATAACAAAGAATTTCCGTTATGCCACATTCTTCCCTTATGCACGCTCAGTTGATATTGCAGATGATAAACCCGAGGAAATTTCCTTAAACATCCTTGCTAAAACCAGCCCAAACTCATGGTCAGAAAGGCAGCTTGACCAAAAAGAAGTCTCTTTCACAAAGGAGAAGGACAAAAAAGGTCCAATACCTATTGCAGCCGTTGCAACAATTCCTTACAAAGAAAATAAAGAGGAAAAAAATACAGAAAATGAATCCCAAAGTAATGATGCTTTCTCTGATGAAGAGGAATCATCAAGGAAGCCAGAAGCACGCATTGCTGTATTCGGAGACTCTGATTTTGCCTCTAATGGGTACTACAATCTCTCTGGCAATGGCAATCTGTTTTTGAATACAGTAAACTGGCTGACTCAGGAAGAGGATTTGATTTCAATTCAGTCAAAAACCTCTTCACCACGAACAATTCAGCTCTCCCCTGCTCAAGGACGATTGCTTTTCTTTGTTTCTGTAGTAATCCTTCCTCTTGTGGTTCTTATCACAGGAATTTCAATTTGGCTAAGGAGAAGGTCCCTATGAAATTCAAAACAACGCTTGTTCTTTTTGCTATTTTTTTGGCTGTCTTTGCTTTTATCTTACTTTTCGAAAATAAATTGAAAACTTCATCCAGTACTGATGAAAAGCTTGTTGATCTCTCCACAGAAGACATCCAGTCAATAATTCTTAATAATAACGGCACCATTATAAGCTTCACAAAGGATGAAGATGGCGAATGGACCATAAGAAAACCCATCAAAGCCAAGGGAGATAAATATGAAGTGGACCGTCTCGCTAAAGATTTTTCTGATTTAAAGATAGAGCGCATCGTTGAAGAACAGGCCTCTGATTTGGAAAAATATGGGATCCCGGAAAAAGAAATAACACTTGTCTTTAAGGGCGGCGAACATCCCGTCAAAGTCTTAATAGGTATGGAAAACCCATTGGACCATACCTTGTTTGCTAAAAGGGATGATGAAGAACGGGTGGTTCTCATATCAGGCCATCTAAATAGTCTACTTGATAAAGATGTCTTCGGCTTTCGCCAAAAAGACATCTTTAAATTCCAGACAGACACTGTGAATGCCATTACTTTTAAAGCAAAAAACATACAATGGAGCGCCGTTAAAAAAGATGAAGAGTGGTTTCTCGAAAAACCTGTTTATTCTCTGGCAAAAACCACTAAGCTCAGCGATATCCTTTATTCCCTTTCAAATATAAAGGCAAAAGAGTTTATATCTGAAGAAAAGAAGAATGAAGACTTGATAAAATACGGGCTACACAAGCCGCAATACCAGGTAAAACTATCGATGCCTCTCAAAAATCAAGAAGTAATTTTCTTTCTTCAAAAAGAAAAAGATAAAGTCTATGCGACCACATCCGTTTCACCAAAAATCATCGCCATTGATGAAACTATCCTCACAGACTTAGAAAAAGAAGCCAATGATTTAAGAGAAAACAAAGTAGCTAACTTCTATACATGGCGTGTCAAAAAGCTCCGGTTGATTAGAGGAGATTTAGATTCTATTGTGGTCAAAGATGATGAGAATAATTGGCAGTTTGAATCCCCCCCCTCTGGCAAAATCGCTGATAATGAAAAAATCGAGACATTTATTCGTAAAATCGAAACTCTTGAGGTATCCAATTTCATAGACCCACCACTAAAACTTGAAAATTACGGACTGGGCCACCCAAAAGGAGAAGTTCATATTTTTACAGATGACGATGAAGGCAATATTAAAGAAGTCAGAATCCTCATAGGTTCAGAAAACACTGAACAAAAAAAGGTTATAATGAAAAATTCCCGCTTTGATTATCTCTTCGAGGTCAATTCGGACTTTCTTGAAGATTTTCCAAAAGTATTAGATGATTGGGAAAAGAAACAAGAGGAAAAGGCAGAAGACTCTAAATAGAGAAATAAATGAATTTTAAAGTTTTTTTTTGGGAAGCCGACTACATCCTTTTTGATGGAGCAATAGGAACACAGATATACTCCAGAGGAATCCCAAAGGGACATTGTTATGACGAACTCAACATCTCCTTGCCCGAAACCATAATAGACATCCACCAGGATTATATATCAGCTGGCGCTAAGGTCATTACCACCAATACATTTGGAGCCAATAGATTTATTCTTGAAGAATACTTTGCTCTTGGAGAAAAAACGAGAGAGATTAACTACTACGGTGCCCGTCTTGCTAAACAGGCAGCCAAGAATAAGGCATTTGTGGCTGGCTCCATCGGACCTATATCCAGGCCGCTCGATACTGAAAAGAGGATTTCTTCTCAAGAAATCAAAGACATCTTAGAAGAACAGATAGAAGCTCTTCTTGAAGGTGGTGTGGACTTAATTATTTTTGAAACATTCGCCTGCCTCGACGAACTCACATTAGCAGTACAAACAGCAAACTCTATAGATAAAAATCTTTTTACTATCGCAGAAATCTCTTTTCCAAATTCAGGGCTTACCCTATTTGGAAGAAATCCCTATGAGGTAGGCCTTGCACTTGAATCAACAGCAGCCGACACAATCGGCTCAAACTGTGGGACTGGCCCACAAAATGTTTTAGAGAGCATAAAGAAAATGGGCTCTGTCACAAAGAAACCTCTTTCTGCAATGCCTAATGCTGGCTTAGCTCAGTTCATTCGCGGAAAGTTTTACTATCCACACAATCCTGAATATTTTGCAATTTACGGGAAAAAATTCTTAAACGCAGGTGTTCGAATCTTAGGAGGATGTTGTGGGACAACTCCAGAACATATTCGCCTTCTAAATTCCCAACTTAAAGGATTAAAGCCCAAGCAAAGAAAAATGCGCGCAATAGATATTGGCAAGCCCATAGAAGTCCGCAAAGAAGAAAAAGTAACATCGAGACTAAAACAACGTCTGCAGGAAGGTGGTGTTCTGGCTATTGAATTGGATCCTCCGAAAGACCCAAATTTCGAAATTTTTTTAAGAAGTATCGAATCTTTATCCAAGTCAATAGAAGTAATAACTGTCTCAGATTGCCCAATGGCTCGAGCAAGAATGTCACCCATATCCGCTGGAAGCCTTCTAAAGAAATATCTGGGCAAAGAGATTATTGTTCATTATACATGCCGCGATAGAAATATTCTGGGAATTCAAGCTGACCTTCTTGGAGCCGCTGCTCTTGGACTGGAAAATTTCCTTGCTCTTGGAGGAGACCCTCCTTCCATAGGCGACTACCCCTTTGCAACAGGAGTATATGACCTTACTTCAACAGGGCTTGTTGAGATGATTTCAGCCCTTAACCATGGAGTGGATATCCTCGGGAATCCCCTTGGTGAGCCCACACATTTTTTCATCGGCATAGGTATGGGTTCAAGCACAAAAGATATTGAGATGGCAATAGAAAAGATAAAAAAAGGAGCACATTTCATAATCACACAGCCAATCTTTGACCTTGAACTTGCCCGAAAGAACCTTTCATTACTCCAGCAGAAAGGGATTCCTGTAATTGCAAGCATTCTTCCATTAGTATCTTTTCGTAACGCCGAATACATCCATTATGAAGTACCTGGAATTTCTATTCCTGAAGAACTTCTCCATAGGATGGAAAAGACAAAAGCCAGGGAAGGCGAAAAAGAAGGGATTTTAATAGCCAGGGAAATCTTTAAAGAGCTAAAATCCTTAGCCAATGGCATTCTTTTTATGCCGCCTCTTGGAAAATTCTACCTTGTCGAAGAAATCCTTTCATAGACTCGCTACTTAATTCTCAATAATTCCCCTTTTTCGCAGATTAAAGATGACTTTATTTTTTTATAACTAAATTCTCGATTCCATATTTCTCAAATTCTCTTTCATATTTATTTATGAATGGTTGAAGCTTTCCAAATCGTTCTTCAAGATCCATTTTATGAATAGCCTCTTCTCCATATTTATTAATGAAATCACGCTTAGCC
>DAOUSP010000175.1 GCA_030627155.1 Candidatus Aminicenantota bacterium | reverse complement strand
TTTTTTCTGCAAAAGGAAGATACGCCCATAATAAAAAGTATCCAGGGTCTCATTTTCATCCTTCAACATTGTTATCAGACTCTTTATCAGACTCCCCCCTGCCCAATTCTGTAAATACAAGGACTTGCCCTGGCATGACACGGGCATATCCTCCATGGATAAAAAACTGTTCCTCTCCCCTTCGACGGCGGCAAGTGATTTTACCCTCTCCAAGAGCCGCAATCAAAGGCCTATGGCCTGGAAGAATTCCCAAATACCCATCCATTCCAGGAAGAGAGAGCTCTTGAACTTCCTCATCAAAAAGTAATTTTTGTGGAGTTATCACTTTTACTCGGAGAGTCGAAGGAATATTCTCGCTCATTCGGATTCCAACTCCTCAGCACGCTGAATGACTTCTTCAATTCCACCAACCATATAAAATGCCTGTTCGGGTTTATCATCATGCTTGCCTTCTATGATTTCTTTAAACCCTTTGATTGTATCAGCTACAGGGACATACTTCCCTGGCCTCCCTGTAAATTCCTCTGCCACATGGAATGGTTGAGATAGAAACCGCTGGATCTTTCTTGCTCTTGCGACAATGATTTTATCTTCCTCAGAAAGTTCCTCCATTCCAAGAATAGCGATGATATCTTGAAGATCCTTATACCTCTGAAGGACTTCCTTGACTTCCTTTGTAACCTGATAATGTTCCTCTCCTATCACTCTTGGATCCAAGATTCTTGAGTATGAAGTTAGCGGGTCAACCGCAGGATAAATTCCCATTTCTGTCAAAGCTCGCGAAAGATTTGTTGTTGCATCCAAATGTGAAAAGGTCGTGGCTGGAGCAGGGTCAGTAAAATCATCTGCAGGAACATATATAGCTTGGACTGATGTTATAGAACCGCTTTTAGTGGAAGTGATTCTCTCTTCAAGCTCTCCAAGTTCAGAGGCTAAATTAGGTTGATAGCCCACAGCAGAAGGCATACGGCCAAGAAGTGCAGAGACTTCAGAGCCCGCCTGAACAAAACGGAATATGTTGTCAATGAAAAGGAGAATATCCTGATTCATCTCATCTCTGAAATACTCAGCAACAGAAAGAGCTGTTAATCCAACACGCAATCGTGCTCCGGGTGGCTCTGTCATCTGCCCATAAATCAGAGCTGTCTTATCAAGGACGCCTGATTTCTTCATCTCTAACCAGAGGTCGTTTCCTTCTCTTGTCCGTTCACCAATGCCTGCAAAAACAGAATAACCTCCATGTTTTAACCCTACATTATGTATTAATTCCATGATGATAACAGTCTTTCCAACTCCTGCTCCTCCAAAGAGGCCGATCTTACCTCCCTTTAAAAACGGCTGAATGAGGTCAATAACTTTAATGCCTGTTTCAAACATCTCAAGTTCTGTGCTCTGATCTTCTAAAGAAGGGGGAGTTCTATGTATAGGATATTTAATTTTTGTTTTAATAGGCCCTTGATGATCAACAGGTTCACCAATGACATTCATCAATCGCCCTAAAGTTCCTTCTCCAACAGGCACCTGAATAGGCGAGTCTAAATCAATTGCCTTCATTCCTCTTGCCAGTCCATCAGTTGGGTGCATTGAAACACACCTCACTTTATCTTCTCCCAAATGCTGCTCCACCTCGACAATGATATCAATAGGTGCAGGAGTATCAAACCCTTCGCTTGTTATGCGTACAGCGTTATAAATTTCAGGTAATTCGGCATCCCTGAACTCCACATCGACAACAGGGCCAATCACCTGGACAACACGTCCTATCCTAGCCTTTGCCTGTTCTTTTTCCCGTCGTTGAGCAAGTTTTAAAGATTTTGATTTAGTGCTCACTTTGGATTTTTTCTTGGGATTCTTCTTCATGTTTGTATCGGCTTTAGCCATTTTTTTCTCCATATGTCCTATTTTTTTGCCAGAGCTTCAACTGCTGTCATGATTTCCAGAAGCTCTTTGGTGATGGAGGCCTGCCTGATCTTATTTAAATCCATGGTCAGCTCTTCCACTAAATCCTCCGCATTTTTCGTAGCATTATCCATAGCCATCATGCGTGCCGCATGCTCAGCCACAGAAGATTCAAAAAAGAAATGCCTAAATTGACTTTTGATGTATAAAGGCAGTAGTGTCTGCAGAAGAGGAATCATTGCAGGCTCCCAATCTGGAAATAAATATTCCAGCTCATCACCATATGCCTCTCGAACTTTCTTCTCAGGAGGCTCAATTGGAAGAATTTTCGCAATTGTTACACGAGGAGCAAGAATAGATTTAAACTCGTTATATGCCACATAAACAGCATCAACCTTATGGAACAAATACTTGTGAATTAATAATTGAGCAAGGTCATTAAAATCTTCCTCAGTCAGTTTTTGAATCGCATCTGAATAACTATGCTCCACAGTATAGGGAGAATCCTTGAAGAAGGACCGGGCTTTTTCCCCTATCAAAACCAGCCGGACATCGCTGGTTTGTGACTTTTCTTCAAAATAAGACTTCGTTCCCTCAAGTAGATTGCTATTAAAAGCACCGCATAATCCTTTATCTGATGTAATGACTATTCCTATAATTTTTTTCTCTTTCCTCTTGGAAAGAAGCGGATGGCTCTCGCGTATTACCCATAAAGCAATCTCTGAAATCAAATCAGGACTGCTATGCCAATAAGGCCTGGCTTCAAGCACGGTCCGCTGGGACTTCTTGAATTTAGCGGTAGCAACAGTCTTCATCGCCTGAGTTATCTGCTGAGTGTTTCTGACACTCTTGATTCTTCTGCGAAGGTCAATTAATGCTGGCATGTTACTTTATTTGTTCCTTGAATTTTTCGTTGAATGCCGTTATAGCAGATTTTACTGCTTCATCCAAACTTGCATCAATTTCTTTCTTTTCAGCTAACTTCTTTACCAAAGAAGCATGCTCCTTTTCAAAATATTCATAAAGCTTCATCTCGTAATCTGCAATTTGAGAGACTTCAATCTCATCTAAAAACCCTCTCGTCCCTGCATAAATAATCAGAATTTGCTTTTCTACAGGCAATGGTTCATACTGCTTTTGCTTAAGGGTTTCTGTAAGTCTTTCGCCACGGTCCAACTGGGCTTTACTTGTTTTATCCAATTCTGTACCGAATTGAGCAAATGTCACAAGTTCGCGGTACTGAGCCAATTCCAAGCGCAATTTCCCTGCCACCTGTTTCATAGCTTTGATTTGCGCGTTGGCTCCAACCCTTGAAACAGATATCCCGACATTGATTGCCGGCCGTATGCCCGCATTAAATAATTCTGGCTCCAAGTATATCTGTCCATCCGTTATAGAGATAACGTTTGTTGGGATATAACCAGAAACATCTCCAGCCTGGGTTTCGATGATCGGCAGGGCAGTCAAGGAACCCCCTCCATTTTCTTCATTGAATTTTGCCGCTCTCTCAAGAAGCCGAGAATGTAAGTAAAACACATCCCCTGGAAAGGCCTCTCTTCCTGGAGGGCGGCGTAATAAAAGAGATATTTCCCGATACGCTGCAGCATGCTTGGAAAGGTCATCATACACCACGAGAGCATGTTGGCTATTATCTCTAAAATATTCACCTA
>DAOUSP010000199.1 GCA_030627155.1 Candidatus Aminicenantota bacterium | reverse complement strand
TTTTAATTTATATATTTTTTCTCTCTATAGATAACTGTTTTAATATTCATGAAATTATTTGTTTGTTCACACGTTATAACCCAAAAAAAGGATTCTATAAAAACCACATGTTAAGGATGCATTATCTTGCCTTTTTGTATATTTTATTGAATATAATTTTATATCTGAAGCCAAGCATTTAATATATGCTTGAGATAAAATTATTCAGGTTTTAATTAACCTGTATTATTCACGAATAATTCAGGCTAGAGAGGAAGGGAGATAATGCAGCAAAAAAAACTAAGTAATCCGTATCATTTGGCAAATTACACAAATATCCAATTAACAGCACTTGTGCTGCTGCGAGTTTTGATTGGGTGGCATTTCCTCTATGAGGGGCTTGTCAAGCTGTTTAACCCTTATTGGACATCTGCGGGGTATCTATTGAATTCGAAGTGGATATTTTCCGGATTGTTTAAATCCATAGTGGCGAGTCAAACCGCTTTGAAGATCGTTGATTTTTTGAACGTATGGGGATTGATTGCTATTGGACTTGGATTGATGCTGGGCTGTTTAGCTCGTGCGGCAAGTATTGCGGGGATTGTTCTTTTACTTTTTTATTATTTATGTAATCCGCCGTTTATTGGGTATACATATACGGCCCCAAGTGAAGGAAGTTATTTGATAGTCAATAAGAACTTGATAGAAGTGTGTGCTCTGTTTATGCTTACAGTTTTTCCTACCAGCAAAATAATTGGATTAGACAGGTTGATTTCCAGAAAAAAGAAAGAGGCCTGAATAAAAATATTGGAAATTAGAAAACTTTTGGAGGGATTAATATGAGTCAGGAAGAAAACAAAAAATCCATTAAAAAGGAACATACAGAATCAATGGATGAACAAAAGATTGGACGTAGGGATATTCTCAAGGGATTAGCCACTGTGCCTTTTATAGGCGTATTTTCCTACAGCTTTTGGAAAAAGAGACTTTTGGATGACAAAAGGAAAAAAGAAATCCTTGCAGAACTCGGATTAGATGGAAAAGCGCCAGCCATTCTTCCGAAAACTGCAATGAAGAAACCGGGTGAGCTAATAAGAATCGGCATGATAGGTTTTGGAGGAAGAGCTGAGAGTCTTGCACATTCTGCTGGATTTGCTCATCCAGACTGGATAGAAAGAAAGAAACAGGATGCAAAAAGGAATAAACTCGACAAGGGACTTGAAGACTTTTTAAATCAGGAAGATTTGAATGTTGTTATAACCGCGGTCTGCGATGTTTTTGACGTCAGGGCAGAGAGAGGAATAGCGGCATCCAAAAATGACATAAGGCCTGGCGGCGGTTCTGGATCTTTACCTGGAGCAAAACGCTACCTTCATTACCAGGACCTTCTCCAGAGCAAGAATGTCGATGCTGTTATCATCGGAACTCCTGACCACTGGCATACACAGATGTCAATCGATGCGCTCAAGGCAGGCAAGCATGTTTACTGTGAAAAATGCATGACAAGAACAGAGGAAGAAGCAATTCAGGTTTACAATGCTGTCAAGCAAAGTGGGTTGGTCTTCCAGTTAGGTCATCAAAATAGGCAGCAGGAAAGCCATTTAAAAGCAAGAGAATTAGTGAAGAGGAATATTCTTGGGAAAATTACTCTGGTTGAAACAACTACTAACAGGAACTCGCCAGGAGGTGCCTGGGTGTATGACATCCATGAAAAAGGAAGTCACGAGACCATAGACTGGGAGCAGTTTCAAGGCCCAGCACCTCACAAGGTGCCTTTTAGTTTGGAGCGCTTTTTCCGTTGGCGCTGCTGGTTTGATTATGGAACAGGTCTTTCCGGTGACTTGTTGTCCCATGAATATGATGCAGTCAATCAAATACTGGAGCTGGGGATTCCTTATTCAGCCACAGCTTCGGGAGGGATTTACTTTTTTAAAGATGGCCGTGATGTCCCGGATGTATTCCAGGTTGTTTATGAATATCCTGAAAGGGATTTAACTTTAGTGTATAGTTCGACGCTTGCAAACGGCAGAAATCGGGGAAAAGTATTTATGGGTCATGATGCAACAATGGAAGTAGGAAATGCCTTGACTGTTACAGCTGATTATGGTTCTACCCGGTACAAGGAAAAGATACTTAATAAGATTATCAATACTTCCTTGCCAATGTTTTCATACAGGCCTGGTGCAAAGGGAATCGATGCAGTTACTTCAGCAACAGAAAGGTATTTTGCAAGCCGGGGGCTCATGTACACATACAGGGAGGGCAGGCGTATTGATACAACACACCTTCATATCAAAGAATGGCTTGACTGCATAAGAAATGGAGGGCAGCCAAGCTGTAATATTGACCGCGGATTCGAAGAAGCCATCACCTGTCACATGGCTACGCGTTCCTATCTGGAAGGCCGCAAGGTGAAGTGGGATCCTGTGAAAAAAAGAATCGTTTAAACGCTGTTTCAGAGGCATTTTTTTGCAACAGCCGAATATCGATGAAAAATTAATGAAAGAGAGGAATGTATGAGTGCAAAAATTCGTCTTGGCATAATGATGTTTCTGCAGTATGCAATTTGGGGGGCTTGGGCGCCTGTGCTTTCTGCCTATCTTATCAATGATCTTGGTTTCTCAGGCACACAGGTTGGCGTCATTTACTGTCTGCTGCCCCTGGCAACGATAATATCTCCTTTTATCGGCGGCCAACTTGCAGACCGGTATTTTTCTACAGAAAAGGTCATCGCATTTTTCCAAATAACAGGAGGCGCTTTACTCCTCTTTACATCAACGGTTACTGATTATTCAACTTTGATGTGGATGATGCTTGTTTATTCCCTCGTATATGCACCGACCCTTGCCCTGACAAATTCCATTGCCTTTATAAACCTTAAGAATTCTGAAAAAGAATTCGGAATAGTTAGAGTATGGGGTACAATCGGGTGGATTGTGGCTGGCCTTGCATTGATGGCATGGAGGATTCTTGCAAAATCTCATGGAACGATTGCTCTTAAAGGAGATACACTGCTTTTAGCAGGGATATTTTCAATAATCATGGGATTTTTTTCTTTCAAATTACCACATACTCCACCAAAGAAAGAAGGCACAAAACCCTGGGCATTTATAGAAGC
>DAOUSP010000229.1 GCA_030627155.1 Candidatus Aminicenantota bacterium | reverse complement strand
TGCAACCATCCAACTTCTTAAGATTTTTCTTGGGTGGGGCTGACTGTATCCAATGAAGACATGACCATTGATAACATCTGATACTCCATACTGAAAACCTGCATCATTAGGATCAAATCCAGGAGAAAGGGCACCAATAGCCACATTACAAAGAAAATTACCTTTCTGTTTATTAAGTACAAATCGACCTCCCCATCCACTTAGTATAGTAGCGTCCGGATCTAACGTTACATGAGAAGAATCCGGCCGCTGGAAATAGTGAAGAGAAGATTTTTGAATATTCAGGATTGTTGTTTCATTTCCTTCTATATATGTGCTGCCAAACCATCCAGATATCACCCACACACGGTCTTTATCCAGAAAAGTCCAGCCGTCTACTGCAAGACTGAAAGCTCTGTTTGATAATAAGTTTGAAAGGTTTTCTGTGCGCAGGTCCCGAATTACTGAAGTGGAAATGAACCCAATGCTCTGAGCTCCACCATTGAATTCTTTTTGAGTTCGAAGGACACCATAATATGAGAATGGCTCAACTTCTTCCTCAAGACGGTTACCATTCCAGTCAATTTCTGCATACTCCCGCGCAGTGAAAGCATTGATAAATCCCATGTTCCAACCATTACCAAGTTTCCCTGTAAGTTTAAATGCCCCAAGAATCTTTGTTCTGTCAGGGAAAGAAACATGTCCGTCATTAGAAACATAACCCTGGGGCTGCCTGCCTATTCGGCGGCTGTAGAATAGGGAAGGGGAGCTCCAGTTAATGTTTACATTATTATTGATTCCTCCTCGGCCAAATGTGTTAAATATATCTGAGCCTTCGATAAAAAAAGGCCTTTTTTCTGAATAGTAGGTTTCATAATCTGACAGGTTAATAACGGCCGGGTCAACTTCAACCTGGCCAAAGTCAGGATTTACTGTTGCATCAAGCGTGAGATTACTTTTAAGCCCTATTTTCATGTCTAAACCGAGATTACCAAGGAAATTTTTTCCTGTTTCGAAAGGATTCCCTTGCTCTTTAGGCCTAAACTGGGCGCTTCCTACAGAATAGGGAAGTAACTCAATATGGCGTCCTGGCTTAATATCTTTAATGCCCACAAGCTTTGCAAACCTTGATACATATCCACTTTCTTCTTTTGGAATCCAAACAAAAGTATTTTTCTCGTTTTTTCGTTTAATGATTCTTTGGAAATTTACTCCCCAGATGTATTTTTCTTTTTTAGGAAAACGTAATTCATTAAAAGGAATCTTGATTTCAACTGTCCAGCCTTCATTGTTTCTATGTGTAGCATAGCTCCAGACACCGTCCCATGTATTGCTTTTCCATTCATCATTAAAGAGAGTCCAATCCACTATACATCCTGAAGGATTAACGGCAAACTGGAATCCTGTCCTGTGGTCATAGTATGGGTCAACTGCAAAGATAAACCAATCTGATTCTCCAAAATTATCTCTTCGCTCTAGCCTGCTCACAATTTGCGTTGGATCTGAATCAAAAAGGCGAGCTGCAACATAGAGTGCTTCGTTGTCATATGCAATCCACACTGTTGTTTTTTCAGTTGGAGTGCCTCCATCTATGGGATCGGATTGAATAAAATCGTTGTATCCTGAACCATTCCAGACGCCCTCTGAAAGAAAGCCATCAATGACTATATGTTCATTTATCCTTACAGCTTGAACAACCTTTTGTTCTAATGCCTTAGAATCTTTGGCCTTAGAATGCCATGGAAAAAACAGGGTGCTTAAAATAATTAAAAGTATGAGTGCGGAACATTTTCTCATTCTATAACTCCTATAATTACTAGTTGTGAAATTCTTTTGAATTTATAGATTATTATGTCTATATCTTATCTCTTTTATAAAATTTTCATAGATATTTTTCATAAGCTTATCTATAGGTCACTAATATAGACGAAATAGAAGGGCTTTTGGTTTACAGGTTTGAAGAAAATATTTATTATAAGGATAAAAAATAAAAAAACAATGTTTTATAAAGCTATTAAACGAATTCACTAACTTGACGTTATAACATTTTGGGTTATAAAAGTTGGACATAGAAGAGACTCAAAATACTTAAAATTAACAATGTTTTATTTAAGATATTGTTTGCAAATATTCTGTAAACACTTTTAAATATATAAAATATTATTAAACTTTTTATGCAAGGAGGGAAAATGAAAAAAGCATGTCTAATTATTATCTTTGGTTTATTGTTTCCTTTTATTTGTTATTTTCAATATGGATATTGTCAAAACACTTCTGATGACTTAAGTAAATTGTTTGAAACGCTTGAATGGAGATGTGTAGGACCGGCAGTTATGGGAGGCCGTACAGTAGATATTGATGTAGTAGAGAAAAAGCCATGGATTATTTATGCTGCTATAGGCCCAAGCGGTGTTTGGAAATCAGAAAATAATGGAACTACCTGGATTCCTGTTTTTGAGAAAGAAAATACTGTTTCTGTAGGAGATATTGCTGTATCACAGTCTCATCCAGATATTGTCTGGGTAGGGACAGGTGAAGCAACATGCCGCAATAGTGTGACAATTGGAGATGGTGTATATAAAAGCACAGATGAAGGAAAAACATGGACTAATATGGGACTTAAAGAAACCCGTCATATAAGCAGAATAATCATCAATCCTGGTGACCCAAATATAGTTTATGTGGCAGCAATGGGACACCTTTGGGGGCCAAACAAAGAGCGCGGCGTTTATAAGACAATAGACGGAGGAAATACCTGGAGTAAGGT
>DAOUSP010000048.1 GCA_030627155.1 Candidatus Aminicenantota bacterium | reverse complement strand
TGCCTTAAGGCCGGCAATGGCATTAAAGAGAGTGCTCTTTCCACAATTGGGCTGTCCAATAAAAATAATATCTGGATAATTATTTTTTTTCGTCAATAATTTCGACCATAATTTTTCGAGCAACCCCCTGCCCAAGGGCTATGGATGTATCCGAAGCCAACTGCCTTACAATAACAGGCCCCCCTAAAATACTCCGGGAGTCCAATACAACTATATTGTCTTTATGAAACCCTAACGCTAATAGCCTGCGGCGGATACCATGTCCACCAACAATTTCTACTATCTTCAATTTTTTATCATATGGAGCTTCTATTAAAGTCATTATTTTCCTTCCACTTATGCCTTGTTTTTAGGAATAAAAACTTAAGAAGTTTACATATGATGATAAATAATACAAAAGAAAAAATCAACTAAAGCTTATTTTTTACCACATTTCATGAGGAGTTAAGTATAGTGTCCTCGGAATATGGAATGTTTAGTTAAGCATTGGGTCCTGGACAACTGTAAGCTTTTTTGTCATTACTTCATTTTCATCGACAACAAGTGAGATTTTTTAGCCCCAAAATTAGCTTTTAAGGTATTATTTTGGCATGAAATTGGGATTAACTTATTTATAATGAGGTAGATAGCTCAGCCAGGCTACTACCTTTACACAGCCCTTTACACAGGCACACACTACCTTTACACAGGCTACTACCTTTACGAGAAGAACGAGGCGGAAATGGCGTTAAAAATCTGAAGGAAGCGACGCCATCCCCTCAAATTCATCTCTGTCTTTCTGCTTTTATCTACCCAGGTATCCATTATTGTGATTCTATAACCTTCTATACCTTCTAAAATATATCGGGGGCGGCTTAGTTGAAGATGACGATAGAACAGATAATAGAATACTTTGAGAACAACCGTTAATCGATCTCTTTGTTATTTCTCAAAAAGAACAAGAATATCTATAGGTTTTGCAAGCTCGGGCTTCAAAATAAGCTGCTGAACAACAGACTGTATTGTTTTCCCTCTTAAATTCTATTACGTAAGATCCTGTTTGGATAGTTATCTCTTTAGTTTCTCCGGGTTCCAATGTTGCTATGTTAGAGCCATTTAGGATACATTTCTGAATATGATTGGATTTATTCGTTACCTCCAGAGTTGCGGTTTGATTTTTCTCGCATTCCGGGAGAGGTGATAAATTCTCGCAAGATATTGAAATGAGAAGTAAAATCGATACGATGAAGATTTTGGTCATTACGTTGAGTTTCTTCATTTTTTTCATCCTTTCAATTTATTTATAAATTCCAAAAGTTTTTAAAGTAAAATTTCTACACTTTGAGCTACTTTGTTACAGCATAGTTTAACGTAAAAATATATATCAGTCAATGAGGATTCAGCAAGACAACTGAAGTGATTATCAGATTAGAAAATTATCCTCAATGAGACAAGTGATTTAAGTTTTTAGTTGCTGGCAAGAAAAGACTAATTACTGGATTAAGGACCAGAGACACTATCATCCCGATTGTTCCGGCTTCAGGAGAAGAAAATCCAAAAGCATAAAGAGCCAGGCAGGTTGACAATCCTAAAACTGAGGATGAAATTGCTCCCAGTTTATTTACCCTTTTAGAAAACAGTCCCCAAATAAAAGGCCCCAGGAAAGCAGATCCAATCGCACCCCAAGAGATGGCCAGAATGACTACAATCGATGCCGGTCTAAAATAAGCCAAAACTGCTGAAAGTAAAACAAAAAAGGCACTGAAAACCCTCATTAACAATGTCAATCCTCTATCGCTGATATTTCGATTGATAAACCCGCCGTATATATCCTTGACAATGGCCGAGCTCGAGATCAATACCAGGGCAGCCAGGGTTGACATTGAAGCGGATAGAATCAGTAGTAACATCAAAACTGAAAGGGAATCTGGGATCACATTGGCCAATAACTCCGGCATTAAAGCATCAAAAACGGGTTTTCCGTTTTTGAATGCATTAGGAGCATTCTCAGGAGATAAGAAAAATCTGGTTGTGGCTCCGGTAAAATAAGCTACGCCTGTGACAAGGATGGCGAAAAAGGTTGATGAGACCATTCCGATCCGGACTGCTTGCTTATTTCTAATCGCATAAAACTTCTGAATTAACTGTGGCATGGCCAAAGGAGCTACACTTGTCAAGAATACAAGACAAAAGAGCGGCCAAACACCCGGAGGGCCGACAAATCCGGTTAATTTAGGATTTATTCTTGACATGGTCTCAGTAATATTCGCCAGTCCATTTCCTTTGTTTAAGGTACTTAATAATAAAATAACAACTCCTACACTCATAATCATCCCGAATGCAACATCAATCATGGTTATAGATTTGTAGCCACCCAGGACCAGGTATATTGCTGTAAAAGTGCCCATAAATACCAGAGCCAGCCAGTATTTCAGATTAAAATTAGACATGAAGAGATAAGACAAACCGATGAAAACAGCCGCAGAATAAGGGACGAAAAAGATAAATATGGCTAAAGAAGAAAAAAATCTCAGAAATTTGCTATTATACCGTTTTTCAAAAAATTCAGACATGGTAGAAACTTTATATTCCAGTGACATCTTCTTAATCCTGACTCCCAGAATCCACCAGACTCCAAGGACCCCTATAAATGCATTTCCAACAGCGATCCATAACCCTGAATAGCCGAATTCCCATCCGATCTTTCCGGCAAACCCGATAAACAAAACTGCTGAAAAATATGCAGTCCCATAGGTAAAGGCTGTCATCCAGGGGCCGATATTTCCCCCGCCTAAGAAATAATCAGAAAATGACCGGGTTCTTTTCAATCCTAAAATGCCAATAATTATTATCATCAATGCATAGGCAGAAATAACAGTTGCTTTTATTAACATTTACCCTCCTTTCTCCTTAGACCATGTTTCCGTTCCCTAAACTATTATTCTCTATATGATTTTTTTAATGCTTAAAAAAGCACTTATTACAATATTCATTAAAAAACAAATATAGGACTAACACATTAACGGGCGGCCTAAAATACTTCATATTTTAAACATCAGCTCAAACCGGAACCAGTTGTATCGAACTGCGTCTTCTCTATAAAAATTTCCTGGAGTAAAAGTTTCCCATAAAAGATGACTAGAAAAATATTTGTTTATTTTAATGACAGCTTTGGTGATGAATAAATCTCCCCGTGTCTTTCCACGGCCGCCAAGAAAAGGGCGGTCTATAGCTGCAATTTCTGCTGCCTTGAGATGATGATAAGTGAAAACAAAGTTAAAATTGCTTTTGATCCGGAAATTCAATGTCTCGTAAATTGAAATAAAATTACTCCAGTAAGCAACTCTTCCATCATACTCTGGAATCAGGGTGTAAATATAAGATTCACTCCATTTCGGCCAGCGGCTGAATAGAGGGTCCCATCCCTCCATTCTTTCTGTCTTCGGGTTATCACCGGCAAGATAAATAGCGCCTACAGTCAATGTCGGTAATCGAGGGTGCAGACTGGCAGCATTATAATCCAGGTAGAAATATCCTCCCAATGAAAGTCGGTCAAAATCACCATAGCTCCCGAACTGAAAAGCTCCTTCTCCAGTCAGTGATAATCCATCAGAAAAAGGAATAACAAACCGGCTTCCCAGAGTATTGATTCTGGAATCATTATGCTTATTTTCTGTGGAGCGGATATTTTTTCTTATCAGGTAGGTCTCCAGGTTTAATTTATTATATTTTCCTACAAAATAAGCGCCGAAACCCTGTTCTGGCTGCTCAATCAACGCCTGATGTTTATTGTTAATAATTGGCAGGAGGTTATCGGTTTCCGGCTGATATGTGTAAAAAAGGATAAGCTTATTATTTTTATTCATGGAAACATCAAATCGTGCCGCATTAAAATATATGGAACGTGACCCATCCAGAGGATGTCCATCCATTACCACAAAGCCTTCCCCCAGCATAATGTTCTGTCTTCCAAGTGTCATGGTCACAGGAAGATTACCGGGATTTTGCCATTTCAAATACATATTATCTACGAATATTTCGTTAAGATTGAATTCCCTATCATCTGGAACAAAATAATATCTGTATTCATTGGTCAGTTTTACCGCAAATTCGAGGTGGGTATTTGGTAGCCATTGGGCCATAAGACTGGTTCTATGCCTGGTAAAAGTGTTTCCATTGTCCAGGGATTTATCAAGATTGACGGCATTATCCCAGCTCACAAAACGAAATCTTTCTGAAAAACTCAATTTGAAAGTCGAGGTATCTGTTCTTCCTCCGATTACCCCGGCTAAAGCACCTCTTAAAGGAAATAATAAAACTAGGAATATAAGCAGTATTGTCCTTTTCTTTCCCCAGAAAAGACATTTACTTAATTTGCTGGCTTTTGGTTTTCCTGTATTCCCTATCATTTATTTCATATTTTGGATAATAAAGTTTTATATCATCTTTTGAATACAGGAGTAAACCAAAAAATACATTTCTCCTCAGCCGCCATCAGGAGCTCTTTTTAGACAACCTGTGGGGGACATCTTTTTCCCTATGTTTTTATTAAATCTGCTGCCTTCCCTGTTTTATTGACAACAGAGAAGGTTTCCGTTTAAAATGATTAAAATGTACAAATTGATAATTCAAAAAATTTTCGGGACACAAACCGAAAGAGACATTAAAAAATTACACCCATATGCTGCTAAAATAAATGAGTTAGAACCACAAATCAAAAAACTCAGTGACGCCCAACTAAAAGCCAAAACTGCTGAATTCAAAGAAAGACTCAGCCAAGGAGCCACATTGGATGACATTCTAATTGAAGCATTCGCTGTAGTGCGCGAAGCATCTGTACGCACATTGAAAATGCGCCACTTTGATGTTCAATTGATTGGAGCTGTTGTTCTCCACCAGGGAAAGATTGCTGAAATGAAAACAGGTGAAGGAAAAACCCTTGTGGCCACAATGCCTGCCTACCTGAATGCACTCGAAGGAAAGGGAGTGCATATTGTCACTGTAAACGACTACCTGGCTAAGAGGGATACTGAATGGATGGGCCCCATATATAATTTTTTAGGACTTGAAGTCGGCACTATCCAACACGACATGAGTGATTATGAAAGAAAGGAAGCTTACCGAAAGGATATAACATACGGGACCAATAACGAATTCGGTTTCGATTATCTACGCGACAACATGAAATTCCGGCTCTCTGATCTTGTTCAAACACACCATCATTATGCAATCGTCGACGAGGTAGACAGCATCCTCATTGACGAAGCACGAACTCCTCTAATTATATCCGGCCCCACTGAAGAAGCCACTTCAATTTATTATAAAGTGGACAATATTGTCCGGCGACTTCGGAATAATCAACATTTCCAGGTAGATGAAAAAACAAGAACCGTCTCTCTTACTGAAGAAGGCGTTGCACAAGCAGAAAAATTGCTTAACGTAAAAAATCTTTACGACCTCTCCCATATGGATTTGATCCACAGCATCAACCAGGCTTTAAAAGCCCACCATTTATTCAAAAAAGACGTGGATTATATGGTAAAAGAAGGAAAGGTCATCATTGTTGATGAATTCACAGGCCGATTGATGCCTGGAAGGCGCTATAGTGACGGCCTGCATCAAGCATTAGAAGCTAAAGAAAGAGTGCGGATTGAAGAAGAATACCAGACACTGGCTTCTATTACTTTTCAGAATTATTTCCGCATGTATGATAAACTCGCTGGAATGACAGGAACAGCCGCCACAGAAGCACAAGAATTTCATGCTATTTACAAACTTGATGTAGTGGAGGTCCCCACTAATAAACTTCTTCGCCGGCATGAGTATCCTGATGTAATCTATCGGACAGCTAAAGAAAAATGGTATGCTGTCGTTGAAGAAATCATAGAGAACAATAAAAAGGGCCGTCCAGCACTTGTTGGAACTATATCTATTGAAAACTCTGAACGCTTGAGTTCAATGTTGAGAGGAAAAAAGATTCCTTATGTGGTCCTCAATGCTAAATATCATGAAATGGAAGCCAAAATCATAGCTCAGGCAGGACGCGTAGGAGCCGTGACCATTGCAACAAACATGGCCGGACGTGGCGTCGATATACTTCTTGGAGGCAACCCAGAATTTTTAGCCAAAGAAGCACTTAAGAAGAAAGGTATTGACCTTGAAAAAGTCACACAAGATGAATGGGAAAAAGCCCTGGCAGAAGCCAAAAAAATAACTGATATAGAACATAAAAAGGTAATCGAACTCGAAGGACTTCATATCATTGGAACAGAGCGCCATGAAGCCCGAAGAATCGATAACCAGCTTAGAGGAAGAGCTGGCAGGCAAGGCGACCCTGGTTCCTCCCGATTTTACCTTTCTCTCGAAGACGACCTCATGCGCATTTTTGGAAGCGAAAGAATCTCTGCTCTGATGGCAAGAATTGGAATGGAAGAAGGGACCCCTATAGAACATAAGATGGTCACAAAAGCTATAGAAAGAGCTCAAAGACAGGTTGAATCCCAGAATTTCTCTATCCGGAAGCATCTTCTTGAATATGATGACGTGATGAACAAGCAGAGAGAATCCATATATAATCTCAGGCACGAAATTCTTCATGGAAAAGATATGAAAAATTTCATCCAGGACCTGATTGTCACGCTCGTCGACTGGATCATGGAAACCCACACACCAAAAGAAAGTTCTCCTGAAGAATGGGATATCGACGGCTTTAAAAAAGCAATAGGAGGACAATTTGGTTTACTCATAGAGGATTCTTCTATAGATTGGGAAACCATAAATCATGAAGAATTAAGAGAAAAAATCCTCCAGGCACTCCAAAGCACATATGAAAAAAAAGAGAACATTATTGGAAGCGAGAGGATGAGGGAGTTCGAAAGACTCATCATGCTCCAAGTTATTGATTCACAGTGGAAAGATCATCTATTAGCCATGGATTATCTAAAAGAAGGCATAGGACTGCGTGGATATGGACAAAGAGATCCACTTGTGGAATACAAAAAAGAAAGTTTTGATATGTTTCAATCGATGATGGATAGAATCGAAGAAGATACCATTCGATATCTTCACCTTCTTGAGCCAATTACAGAAGTAGAACAGCCACAGCGAAAAGAACAGCCGATGTATTACCAACGGCCTCAAGAGGCACCTTCCCCACAAAGAATCAAGCAGGCAAGATCCATGATTCCCAAAAAAAGGAAAAAGAAAAAAAGGAGAGGATAAGGGAGGGAAAATGCTCAATAATAATATAAAAGACGGGCTGACATTTGATGATGTTTTGGTTCTCCCCGCAAAATCCGATGTGATTCCCGCAAAAGTCGATGTTTCAACCTATTTAAGCAGAAATATCATGCTCTGCATCCCAATTGTCAGCGCAGCAATGGATACAGTGACAGAATCTAAAATGGCCATTACTCTTGCCCAGCAAGGAGGAATTGGCATAATCCACCGAAATATGTCAATTGAACGCCAGGCAGAAGAAGTCGACAAAGTGAAACGCCACGAAAGCGGGATGATCGTTGATCCAATTACAATGAGGCCCCATAACAAGATCTTTGAAGCAAAAGAAATAATGAAGAAGTATAAAATCTCCGGACTTCCCATCACTGATGACAACAATAGACTCGTTGGGATTTTAACAAACAGAGACATCCGGTTCGAGTCCCGGATCCACCTCCCGATAGAAAAGGTAATGACCAAGAAATTGGTGACTGTTCCTTTGGGCACTCCCTTTGAAGAAGCAGAGAAACTTTTCCATAAACACAAAATTGAAAAAATTCTAATGGTGGATGAAAAACACTGCCTCAAAGGGTTGATAACCTACAAAGATATTCTTAAAAGAATCCAGTATCCTAATGCATCAAAAGATAATTTTGGCCAGCTTAGAGTGGGAGCTGCTGTTGGAGTGGCAGAAGAAACTCTTGAAAGAGGGAAAGCCCTCATTGAGGCCAAAGTTGATGTTTTGGTGGTCGACACTGCTCATGGACATTCACAAAGAGTTTTAGACACAATTGAGAAGCT
>DAOUSP010000244.1 GCA_030627155.1 Candidatus Aminicenantota bacterium | reverse complement strand
TTCTCGTGAAGCGATTTTCAAGACCGCCGCCTTCAACCACTCGGCCATCCCTCCATCGAAGTTTATATATTGTACCTATTGATAAAGCTGCTGACAAGTCACATAGAAAAAATCTTCAAGAAATTCTTTCACAACCATCCATGTAAGGACGAAGTGCTTCCGGAATTATGACACTTCCATCTTCTTGCTGATAGTTTTCAAGCACTGCTGCAACAGTCCGCCCTATAGCAAGCCCAGAGCCATTTAATGTATGTACAAATTCTGGTTTCGTCTTAGGCGATCTTCGAAAACGGATATTCGCGCGTCTTGCCTGAAAATCCTCACAGTTAGTGCACGACGATATCTCCAAAAATCCTTCACGGGAAGGCATCCAGAGTTCCAGGTCATAAGTCTTGGCTCCTGAAAAGCCCAAATCACCTGTACATAATTCAACTACCCGGTAATGAAGCCCCAAGCGTTTCAGGACGTCCTCAGCATCTGCTGTTAATCTGTCTAACTCAGAATACGAGTCCTCTGGTTTGACAAAGGTCACAAGCTCCACCTTGTTAAACTGATGCTGTCTGACCAACCCTCGAACATCTTTTCCATATGAACCTGCTTCCCTTCGAAAGCACGGAGTATATGCTACAAATCTTTGGGGAAGTGTATCTGCCTCAAGAATTTCATCTCGATATAGATTCGTAACCGGGACCTCTGCTGTAGGAATCATGTACCATGAATATCCTTTAAGTTTAAAAAGGTCATCTTCAAATTTAGGTAAATTTCCGGTCCCTAATAAACTTTTTGCATTAGTAATAAATGGAGGGATTACTTCTTTATAGCTATGTTCTTTTGTATGCAGGTCAAGCATAAAATTGATAAGAGCCCGCTCGAGCCCTGCTCCATCACCAAAATAAACAGTAAATCTGGAACCTGCGATCTTGGCCCCACGCTCAAAATCCAGAATACCCAATCTTCTTCCAATTTCCCAATGGGGCTTTGGCCGAAAAGAAAACACCGGCTTCTTCCCTACTCTATGAATTTCAACATTATCTTCTGGACAAAGTCCAACTGGCACTGATTCATGTGGAATATTGGGAACATCAAGCAATATATCTCGAATCTTCCCCTCGACCTCCCTTAACTTCTCTTCATAATGTTTTATCTCATCAGAAACAATCTTCATTTCCGAGATGCTTGCTGCAGCGTTTTTTCCTTCTTTTTTCATTATTCCAATGAGCTTTGAGGCTTCATTCAGTTTATTTCTAAGGCGCTCTACTGTCTGCAAAAGGGCTTTTTTATCATTTATAAGCTGCTGAAACTCATCCAGATTGATTTCAATTCCGCGAAGAGACATCTTTTTTATAACAAGCTCTGGATTTTCGTTAACGAATTTTACATCCAACATGCCGCAGATTATAGCATAACTCCTTGATTTTGAAAATTGGCATATTGACTCACTCAGAATATTAAAATATAGTTAACTTGATAGCAACGAAAAAACCTATAGAAATATTTTTTTAAGGACTAATCATGTCCAAAGAATTTAAAGGGTATATTCAAATTTACACAGGAAACGGAAAAGGCAAAACCACAGCCGCCCTGGGCTTGGCGCTTCGCGCAGCCGGTCATGGCCTTAAAACATATATCGGTCAATTCCTTAAAGGCCATAATTACGGGGAACTAAAAAGCTTGAATAAACTATCACGCTGGATCACAATCAAGCAGTTTGGCCGGAAGGGTTTCATCCACATCACAGAAAATCCTGATGAAGAGGACATACAAAGAGCCAAAAAGGGCTTACAGAGCTGCATTGCCGCTATGCTTTCAAAGCAATACGACATCATAGTTTTAGATGAAATCAATGTAGCCATCTACTTAAACCTGGTATCAGAGAGAGATGTGCATAAATTCCTTGATAAAAAACCTGAAAATGTTGAGCTCATCCTTACAGGAAGATATGCTCCAGAGTCCCTCTGTCAAAGGGCAAACCTGGTCACAGAAATGAAGGATATCAAGCATTATTACTCAAAAGGAGTTCGTGCAAGACCTGGGATCGAAAAATAATATATATGAAGGCAGCACATGAAAAAAGAATCATTTGAGAAACTTGTTGAGGAAGCCTTGAATGAAATTCCCGAAAAATTCAAGAATCTTCTTAAAAACTTGGCTGTTATAGTCGAAGAAAGACCTCCACGTGACGTCTACAGAAGAACAGGAAGTTCACCTTCCAATTTGGTTCTTGGTTTATATCATGGAGTCCCCTATAAAAACCGTGGCCCTTTCTACGGAAACATTACCCCTGATGTGATTGTAATATATCAGCATTCCATCGAACAGATTTGCTTTACAGAAGAAGCTATAAAACACAAGATAAAGGAAGTTGTCCTCCATGAAATAGGGCACTATTTTGGATTGACTGAAAAAGATTTGAAAGAGATTGAAGACTCATAAAGTCTGTCTTCTTGTTCAAATCATAAAAAATTACCGTATAACGTAAGAAATAAAAAGGAGTCACACTCATGAGCGCCAAGGACTTCAAAGGAATATTCGCT
>DAOUSP010000160.1 GCA_030627155.1 Candidatus Aminicenantota bacterium | reverse complement strand
CCTCAAATTCATCCGATTATTGCTCCTTAACAAAGCACTTCTATATTATAGGTGCTCATTATTGTTATGAGCCCATCCAAATTACAAAAACATAAGGAAGGATTTCTTCATTTTATTATTCGAAATTGTTTCAAATGAAAGAATTTATGTGTTGACAAAAGAATCCTATTTTTATATTTCATAGAAATATAAACCGCAACTGGGAAAATTAGGAGGAAAAAAATGGGAAAGAGACTTTTTATTTATTTTGGCTTTTTTTGTATTGCTGTTTCATGTGTCTGGGCAGGAGGCTGGAACAACACTTTAATGGGTTGTAGAGCTTTAGGACTCGGAGCAGCATTTGTTGGAGTGGCAGATGATCCAAGTGCCATTTTTTATAACCCAGCAGGATTAACACTTCAGAAAGAAAATTTAAACTTTTCTGTTGACGGCTTCTATGTAATGCCAACCCATGAATATGTAATGCCAACAGGCACTAAAGCAGAAAGCCATTATAACAGCTCTATTCCTCAGATTTTCGTCTCTTATAAGGCCGGCGATAGATTAACATTAGGGCTTGGCGCCTATATCCCATATGCAGGAGGAGGCGTCGACTGGAAGGAAAACCAGATTGGTTTTCCGTTTAAGTCGTATTTAGCAGTCTATACTATAACCCCTTCGCTTGCTTATATGGTGAATGAGAAATTTTCTGTTGGATTCAACTTGAATTTTTACAGAAGTATCTTGAGCGTTAAAACCATTGGTGAGACTTTTGGCCCCATGGAGGCAGAAGAAAATGGGTCGGCTTTATCAGCAGGGATTGGCCTGATGTACCAGCCAACTGAAAGGTTTAGAATCGGATTAAGTGTCAGAGGTCCTGCAAAGATGAACTTAAACGGCACAACTACTATATCGACAATAGCTCCTGAGTTTGGCACTGTAAAAATCAAGCTGGATTCAGAGACAAGTTTCAAGCTCCCATGGGATTTTGAGTTTGGATTTTCTTATCAAATCACGCCTAATTTCCTGTGGGCTTCAAGTGCCCAGTACACTATGTGGTCTTCACTGGATAAGATAGAAAAAACAATAAAAAACATTCCCTTTACAGGAGATCTCAAAAATATTGAAATCATGGGCTTTGAAAATATCCTTATTTTTCGGACTGGCGTAGAATATATGGTTTCTTCCGGCCTGTCTCTTCGTGGAGGCATCGGCTATGATAGATCAGCAGTCCCTGATAAAACGCTCAGATTAAATAATATTGATGTTGATAAACTCTCATTGCTTGGAGGGATAGGATATCATGCAGGAAATATGAAGATTGATTTTGTGTATATCTCTGCACAAGGCCAGGAACGCGAAAGGACACGAACAGAATTTGGGCTGCCTTTAACAGAGCGGTTCAACTTGAATGCATCTATCCTCGGCTTAGGAGTGACGTTCTCTTTTTGATATTCAGGAAATATTCTGGTAATAGGGCAAGTTAATTAAAGGGAAAGTCGCCTTCAAAAACAATTTCAGAGGGTCCGGATTGATAGACTTTTCCATTGTCCCACTCGACAGTGAGACTTCCCATGCTTGTTCTTACCTTGACCTTTTTTTCGGTTAAGTTCTTTAGAATCGATGCGATTGCTGCGGCACAGGAGCCGCTTCCAGAAGAAAGGGTTTCTCCAACGCCTCTTTCCCAGAAGAGAACTTCGATCTCATTCCTGTTTAGAACTCTGATAAACTCGACATTTGTCTTTTTCGGAAAGAAAGGATGAAATTCAATTTCACGTCCTATTTGATGCCACTCAATTCGGGATAGGAACCGGTCGATGAAAATGGCACAGTGAGGATTTCCAATAGAAACAACAGTTATCGGAAATATTTTTTGGTTGATTGATAATGGGTAGTCGATGATCTCTTTATGAATAGAGCCATCGTCAAATGGAATTTCTTGCGAACTTAATTTGGGGATCCCCATTTCGATTTTAATGTGAAATAGATTGTTGTTTCTTTCAAGAATTGTACATTCTCTGTCTCCGGCTGGTGTGAGAAAAAGAAAATTGTTGGAGGTGATTTTGTTTTCATAATATAGGTAAGCGGCTGCACATCTTAAGCCATTTCCTGAAATTTCAGGCTCAGTCCCGTCTGCATTGAAAATGCGAAAGTTGACTATTCCTTTATCTTTGTCTTTAATTGATATCAGTAAAAGCCCATCAGCACCTACACCTGTATGGCGCTCGCAGATTCGCCTTGCCAGAGTGGCCTTTTCACTGATATTTATGACCTCTGTCTCTTCAATAACCAGAAAATCATTTCCTAAGGAATGAACTTTTGTGAAATTCATCAAGGAACCCTTATTGTGACGATAAAGTCTTGCGGTTCACCACGACCTGTTTCTCTTCGAATAAGAAGCATGATTGGGTCGCCGGATTTTGCTTTCTTCAAGACATTTTCAAGATCCTTTATTGTTTTGGTGTTTTTCCGGTTTGCTTCGATAATGATATCTCCCCTTTGAAGGCCTTTTTTATCGGCCTCACTGTAGCGGCGAACTTGAGTGATTAAAAGCCCTTCTGTTGTCTGTAATCCATAGCGCCTTGCAATATTCGGCGTTAAAGTAGTCACAGAAAAGCCAATGTCTTTTCCTGTGGAGGAAGGTGTCTCTTTGGGCTCTTCCTCTTCTAATTCGATGACTTTTGCTTTCAGTGTTTTTTCTTCATGCTCACGAATAATGGTTATTTTTATTGTTGTTCCGGGCTCTATCTCGGCTATTTTAAACTTTAATTCATTGGGGCCTTCAATCGGCTCATCATTGATGGCGATTATGACATCGTATCGTTTCAAGCCGCTTTTTTCGGCCGGTGTCCCTTGTCCTACAGAATTAACGAAAGCACCCTTCTTGGATTTTAGATTAAGCACCTTTTTTGTGTCTTCATCGATTGATGAAACGATTACTCCAAGAAAGCCACGTACGACTCTTCCTTTTTCTTTGAGCTGCGTTACTATTTTTTTTGCAAGATTTGAAGGGATAGCAAAACCGATTCCAATATTTCCCCCTGTAGGAGCTAAGATCATGCTTGTGATTCCAATGACTTCTCCGTTCATGTTAACTAATGGACCGCCACTGTTTCCCCTGTTAATTGCTGCGTCGGTCTGAATGAAGTCCTGGTATTCTGGAACGTTTAAGCTTCCTTGAATCTGCCGTCCTTTTGCGCTTACGATTCCGGCTGTGACAGTGTGTTCCATTCCAAGTGGATTGCCGATTGCCACGACCCATTCGCCCACACGAAGTTTGGTTGAGTCGCCTAAATTGGCAAATACTAAGTTTTTATCATTGACTTTTAGAAGTGCTATATCTGTTTTGGGATCTGTCCCAACGATTTCGGCCTCATATTCTTTGTCCTGAACACGGGTGAACACAGTCACTTTCTCAGAATTTTCTACTATATGGTTATTTGTCAGGATGTATCCATCTTGGCTTATGAAAAAACCTGTTCCGTATGCTTTAGAGCGAAATTCTTTCTCCCTTTCCCTCGGAGTTCCAAAAAATCTATCCCAAAAATCCTCAAATGGCCATTCATCGCCAAAACTTGAAATTCTTCTCTTCTCTACCTTTTCGGCTTCAATCCAGACTACAGCAGGACCTACTATTTCTACAATTCTGGCAAATCCTTTTTCTGGTATTGCTTGCATAGAATCTGAGGCGTAGGAGGCATAGAGAGTCGAAGACATGGATGGGGAAGCTACTTGAAGAAAATTATCTGAAGTATTTTTATCAGGAAAATAAACAAATATAAAGCCTGCTATAAACAATCCTAATACGAAAGCAATTAAAGCAACCAGTGCTGTTCTTTTCATTTTATCCTCCTTTATTTATCGTCTTATTGAAATTAACCTGAATTATTCATAAATTATGCCGACACCAATATTT
>DAOUSP010000089.1 GCA_030627155.1 Candidatus Aminicenantota bacterium | reverse complement strand
TTTTGCAGCTCTAAGTTTAAATGCCTTTGTATAGCATTCGTGTACCGAAATTACAGCCATGGTAGCTGCAGGGATGTAGCTGCGATTCGACTCTATGTACTGCCCCATCATTGAATATTCAGCAATAACTGCATCAAAATGCTTCTCCTTCAAAGTCAATTTCAATGCATCCTCAATCCCTTCATCGTAACCTCCGTCTCCGCTTAAGAAGATCTTCGGTCTGTTCAATCTTTTATAAAGCACTTCAACTTCATCACGAGGTCGTTCCCGGACAGAATCAACCCTGATAATCTTTTCACAGAAAGACTCAAGAGTTGTATCCTTACGATCTTCATCAGTATAAGCAGGGGCAATTAGCGATATCTTGTGTCCCATCGAAGACAGATTCTTAATTCTGTGATAGATAAGAATGGGGCCACCTATAATGTCTGCGCGGGGAAATAACTTTGTTATGAACAGTATATTCATCTTCATTGTATCCCTTTACAGATAATATCTCTTATCTGCGAACGAATATCTTCCTGGTCTGTAAACCGTATCAATTCCTGCCACTGTTTTTGCAGTTCGCATAACTTTTGAAAAGGGCTGAATTTTGGTAGAGCATCAGTTCTGGCAAGGGTGATATTGTTTAACGCTTCTTCACTGCCTTTTCTATCGCCTTGAGCGAGATACTCTTCAGATAAAAGTTTACAAGACTGCTCAATTTTCTCTTCGAGGTCTGGTTTCAGAAAACACCCGGGATAAGGATCAAAATCCTCTGGATTAACTTTTGTCATTCCTTTTACTTCCTTTTGCGTTTCGATCTTTGCTCGCTCATAGATAAAACGATAGATATCTTCTCGCAACTGCATCCATGTGGGATGCGTCTTTGGCGGTGGAAGGTGCTTGATGGAAAGCTGATTATCCAAGAAGAAAGGATAACCAAACATCCTCGCATTCATTAAAAAGTCTATATCCTCGCCTCTGCGGATATTCGGGTCAAAAGGAACGACTGTAAAGAGATTGCGATGAAGGACCATGTTTCCACCGAAAACAAAAGGCGTCTCTTTCAACCTCGGTTCAGTTCCAATAACCTTATTAAAGGCTTCATTCATCCTCTCATATTGGTCCCAGTATTTCATCCAGGGGCGATATGGTTTTTTAACGTGGTAGTCGCCATCTGGTTGAAGATAATAGCCCGCCACTGCATCGATGGTTCTTCCACTAATTTTCCTTCCAATAAATTCTCGGGCTTTCAAGATGAATTTCGGGTCTTCAAAGACTTCATCATCGTCAATAAGCACTGCAACTTCTGAACTCAGAACATGTGGAATGAACATGCATAGATTTCGAATGTTGGAGTATCCTCGAAGTTTGACAAGGTTAGTATACTCTTCCGTGTTTTTACCCCCGCTATCATGACGCAATAGCTCATGTATATGCGTAAGCTGCGAATGTCCAAACAACAGTATTTCTACTCCCGGATTAGCAGACTTGATGATATTGATAATCTTTTTTTCAACCTCAGATTCGATATCCTCTGCTGTAGCGACCGCAATTATTACCAGTTGGAAATCTTTATCCCCCAGCCGCTCTATGCTCTGTATTGCTCTGAGTAAAGTGCCTTCGGTGTCTAAAGGTGTTGGGTGGTCATAGATAACGTCTCCTTCTCTCCAACCAACTTCGCTTTCTCTTCCCCAATACGAGGGGATTACCATTGTGAGTTTCATGGGGAATATAGAAATTTCATTTTTTGGCCGATAACAATTTACTCCCATTTTTGTCCAATTTTCACCCTCTGGTGTTCTCAATCACTTATATTATAGGGAAGAGCATGGTCAATTACAAATAAATCGATAAACGAAAATGCTTACAATAAAAAAACAAAGCAAACTATCCCAATATTCTAACCTACAAACTGGACTAAATTTCTGGAATAGTATATCTTTTTACAGTAATAACTTAAAATTTTATTGGGGCAAAGGAGGAAAAAATGATTGTATTCAAAAATCCATCAGGTAAAATCATCCCTTTATTTCTCGTCGTTCTGATTCTCATAATAGTAGCCTTTGGAGGTGGTTATTATCTGAGTTTCACCAGGTTTGAACAGAAATTCAGCCAGTTAAATGACAGATTTAATGAATTTGAAAGCAAATACGAGATGGTTCTTTCTTCTCTTCGTTCTGATCAGATGGAAACAAAGGCTTATATTAGGGAGAAAGAAGGAAAAACCCAGCAAGAGACAAATCAACTCAGAATGATGAGTATCTTATTGAAAGCAAAAGGAGAAATAATATCCAGCAAGATCTCTCTCACTCGGGATGAAATCAAGAAATCATTAGAACATCTCGATTCTTCTATTATTGTTCTAAGAGATGCCTTTGATCTGGCAGATGGGAATATTAAAGAGAAAATTGAGGAATTAAGGTTGAAGCTGGCCACAGTTAAAGGAATTATTGAAGTCAATTCTTCTAAAGCTCAGCAGGAGTTGGATAAGCTCTGGCGAGAGATTGATACATTAATTGAAAAATAAAGAATTTCCAACTCCGAATAGACTTCTTTGACATCGGTTTTTCTTCTGTGATAATTGCTATTATGATATAAATTTAAACCTGCTATACTTTTGGATAAAAACCATAAGAGAGAAGGATAAAATGACAGATAAAACAAAAATAAAAAACAACTTGCTTCCCGTTCTATTTTTAGGCCTCATTGCATGGCTCCTTTCAAGCTGCGCATCTTCCACCTTAAATTACAATGGATGGGAGCTTACACCTGACGCTAAAAGAGAGGTCCTCAATATAAGCCAGGAAGATTTAGGAATTCTGATGAAAGACATCCGGCTTGCTATAAAAGAAGAAGGCGGAGTCTCAATGCTTTTTGACTGGTCTATGAAATCTGAAAAGGATGAATTGATAATCTCCACAAAAAGCCCCAAAAGTACTACATGGAAATTTAAAATCGATGATAAAACTCTGCATATAAGCTGTTCTTCTGAGGACGCTGTTTTACATGGCATCGCACCTGCTTCAGAAACTCGGATTCCTGCCAGAATGGAGGGCCAGGACAATGGAATTTTATACACTTCACTTGGCCTTGTCTCTTCCAAAAACATACACTGCTTATTTGATCGCCAAACAGACACGATGATTCAATTTCCAGAGATAAGCGAACTCAATAGGAATACATCTGATGAGAACCTTATGGATATCACCTTCCCAGTTGGAGAAGATACTGAGATTTCCCTTATTCCTGATTATTATATTAATGTTTTAGGACTTAAATTCTATAAGCCAGCACCAGAACGCTTCAAGAATGCACCTGTTGGTTGGAGCAGTTGGTACTGCTATTACATGGGAACAACCGAGGCAGATGTCGTCGAAGAGACCAATGCCCTGGCAAAATATTTGAAACCTTACGGCCTCGAATATATCCAGCTCGATGCCTGCTACACAAGGGGTGAAGATGCAAATTATCTTGAATGGACAAAATCGTCATTTCCGAAAGGCGGAAAATGGCTCTTCCAATACATCAAGGATAAAGGATTAAAACCAGCCCTCTGGGTGAACATTTACGGCTCGAATTATGCAAAAGCCGAATGCGCGGATAAATATCCTGAGAATTTCTACCTGCGTGACAAGAACGGAAATCTATCTGGAGCATGCTGCACAGCCGATAAAACCGTTGTTCGGCTCGATTATACAAATCCTGAAGTGATAGAAAAGCATCTGAAGCCGATGTTTAGAATCTTAAAAGATGACTGGGGACTGACGTACCTTAAAGATGCGGGCTGGGGAACCTGGATGGATTATTATGAAGCCAACAAGGAAATGGCTTATGACCCATCAAGAGGAAGCAGAGAGGTATATGTCGAAGCCCAAAATGCTCTGAGAGAAACCCTGGGCCCAGATATTTATATCCTTGGCTGCGCAATGCATGAAGTCGGACTTGGATTTGGCATTTTTGACGGCTCACGCATTGGCGGTGATGATAAAGCCGTCTGGTATCCTGAGAAGCAAGGCGGTATGTCAATGCAGACCTACTTCCACGCTATTTTTGGTGGAAATTATCTCAACAATATAACATGGCACTGCGATCCTGATGCAGCCATGGTTCGAAATCCTTTAACACTGGAAGAAGCAAGGACAATTGTCACATCAATTGCCCTGACAGGGCAGCTCTATATGGCAAGCGATTTCATGGGTAAACTACCGATGAAAAAACTGGACCTTTACAGAAAGACAATCCCCCCGACTCATGTTGTGCCGATAGACCTTTATCCTTACAAAATAGAATCAAACAAAAAAAACGATGTAGTCTGGTGCTGCCCAAAAGTTAAAGAATTTCCAAGGGCGATAGACCTTAAAGTAAATGGGAAATCCGGAATTTATGATGTCGTTGCAGTATTCAACTGGGAGGATGAAGAAGCATCTAAAACCATCTCTATCTCAGAGGACCTTGGTCTTGAGGCAGAGTTAGAGTATGTGATTTTTGACTTTTGGAATCAAACTCTTAAAGATATAGCTTCAAATGAAATCACCTGCTCGATTCCAGCACACGGAACCTGCGTTTATGTGATAAGGCCTTTGCTTGACAGACCGCAGCTCCTTGCAACATCCCGCCACATAACCGGAACTGTCAGCGTCAAAGAAGTATCATGGGATTCATCCAAATCCTGCTTAAAAGGTGCATCTGAAATAGTGAAATATGATCCATATTCATTGTTTATACATGTCCCAGAGGGAATGTCTGTATCCAAGGTAAATGCTGACACAGAGATCCTATATCATAAAATAGCTAACGGACTCCTCGAGGTAAAATTTGCAGCTAACTTCCATGAAGGAGATAAAAAGATAATAAACTGGGAAATAGAATTTTAGTTTTTTTTAGAATCGCTATTCGAAATTAATAAGAGAAAGCTGTAGAATAATATGTAGAATAATAAAGAAATAGAATCTGTAATAAAAATGATAAAAGGGATGAATAAAGTGAAAAGAAATGTTATTTGCGTCCTCATTTCGCTCATGCTCTTGGTGCTGCTTTCAATCGATACTTATGCTGAACCAAAGCTTACGGCAAATAAATCATATTTTGATTTTGGCTCAATAAGAGAGGGAATGAATGTCCCGGTCAAATTTAAAATAACAAATACAGGGACAAAGAAGTTAAAGATTCAGGAAATTCTCACATTTTCCTCCTGTGTCCAATCAAGACCGCTGACCAAAAATACTCTGGCACCTGGAGAGTCTATAGAGCTTGAATATTTCTTTGAAAGTCTGGGGTATGGCGGAGTTTCAATAGACAAGCAGATTGAAATTCATTACAACAATTCTGCTCTGAGCCCTCTGAGACTTAATGTCAGAGGCAATGTCCTCCCTTTAGAACCTTATCAGGCACCCATGGGCGAGTTGATTTATAACTTTTTTGTCCTTATCGACATACGGCCCTCTGAGCAATTCATCAAAGAACATATAATCGGCGCAATTAATGTACCTTACGAAAAGATAGACGATTGGGCAACAAGTGTGGCAAAAAGCATCTCTGATGAAGTAATAATTTACCTTTATTCAGAAGACGGCACAGAAAGCGATAAGGCAGCTAACTTATTACAAAAGAAAGGTTATTCTCAATATCTAAGTATTGTCGGCGGCATGAAGGAATGGAAAAACCAGCATGGCAAGAAATTTCTTGTCTCTGGAAAGTCGTAACCCCTAACAAGGCATGACAATGAGAAAACCCCGT
>DAOUSP010000174.1 GCA_030627155.1 Candidatus Aminicenantota bacterium | reverse complement strand
TGAAGAAAAAGAGTTTCAATTGATAAACTCTGGGGCCACAGATTTTATAACTAAACCTTTCAAATGGGGCACTCTTGAAAAAGTTATCCAAAAGATCGCAGAAAACCGCGCTTTGAGAAAAGAAACTTTCCGCTTAGAGAAAAAATTAGAAGAAAAATATACCTATCATGGAATTATCGGCAAGAGTCCTTATATGCTTGAAATATTTTCTATTATTGAAAAAATAGCCAAACACTTTACAAGTATATTGATTACTGGAGAGACCGGCACAGGAAAAGAGTTGGTGGCAAGGACCATACATAATCTTAGTAATCTAGCAAATACTGAACTTGTCATCTGTGATTGTGCATCGATACCAGATAATCTCTTTGAATCAGAATTATTTGGCTATAAGAAAGGCGCGTTTACAGGAGCTGACAGGGATAAAAAAGGATTGTTTGACAAAGCTAATAACGGAATCATTTTTTTGGATGAAATCGGAGAAATCCCTCCTCCAGTTCAAGCCAAATTATTAAGGGTCTTAGATTTTCATCAGTTCAGGCCTATAGGTTCGAACGAGACAAAAAGTATCAAAGTAAAAGTCATTGCTGCAACCAACCGGAATCTGAGAGAATGCATCAAAAATAAGACTTTTCGTGAAGACCTTTTTTACAGGTTAAATAAAGTTGAAATCTACATGCCTTCACTCAGAGAAAGGCCAGAGGATATTCTATTATTAGCAAGGCATTTTCTCAAGGGCATCAACAAAAAACTCTCTAAAAACATAAAAGGCGTCTCCAGGAGTGTTCAAAAGCTTTTCTTGAGATATGAATGGCCAGGAAATGCAAGAGAGCTTGAAAACGTCCTGGAAAGAGCTTCTCTCATGACTAAAAAGGAATTTATTGATATTCCAGATTTACCCAAGTATCTTCAGGATTATTTTTCTCCTCCTAAGGCGATTCCATACATGAATAAAGAAAGCTTTATTTCACTTGACGAAATGGAAAAGGAGTATATTCTCTACCTTTTAAAGACAACTGAAAACAACCTAAAAAAAACAGCAGAAATCCTTAATGTCTCAAGGACGACTTTGTATAATAAATTAAAGAAATACAACATTCCCCATTAAATCTTTCTCACACGAAAAATATCCATATTTTAAATAAACTTAACATGTTCATTTTTTGAACAGGGAACTATTTCAGGTCATAATTTATTTATTATCATCAACTTGCTAAGACACGAAATCTGTCGTGTCCAATTATTGAACATAAAAATACGCCTGGCTTATAATCATAATATTGTTATCTTGTTTATTTTCAACATGTTAACGCACTTTCTGCACTTGGCACCATTTTTGCCTTTTAGTTTCATGCAAACGCATGAAGCTGGAGGCAAAAAATGGAAAGACATAATACGTCAAACAGTTTTAAAGCTCTCTTATCTATTGGGCTATTATCGCTGTTTTTACTATTGGGGCAAGTTTATGCCCAAGAGGAAATTATTCAAAAGGATTCAAAAGTAAATGTGGCTATGAAAAACAAGAATACATACATAAGAACCATTCCTACCCCTTTAGGTCAAAATCTTGCGCTCAATTTTGCTCTTAATTTTGATATCTTTCACCAAATAGATAAAGATAATTTTCTTCCTGTAATAGAAACTACTTTTCAAGCTCAAAAGCCATATGATTTTAATCTCAACAAATACTTGCAAAAAGAATATAAAACAAATCGATTAGAAGAATCGCTCTACACATCATCGCTTGTGACTTTGACACTTCTGAATGTTGCAGACTATATAACCACCACAAATGCCCTGAAGCATGAAGGTCTTCAAGAAGGGAATCCTGTTCTCAAGCCGTTCACAAAAAACCAGGCCGTTTTTGCAACTTTCAAATTTGGCCTTACTGCTGCCAATTATTATTTATTAAAAAAACTTCATAAAAAAAACAAGAAGCTTGCTTGGGCTATTAGCATCATAAGCAACCTTGCCCTTTCATATGTCGTTGTTCACAATGTTCAGTTGATTCAGAAGGCCCAAGTCCGTTAAGGAAAATGAACATGTTTTTATACAATTATTTGGAACGCAACATAAAAAACCCTTACAAGAAAAGACTGCCTACTGTTGAGGAATTAAAAAGATCCTATATTTCTTACGTGCTTGAAGTCAATAAAAACAATATCTGTGAGGCCGCAAAAATCTTGGGAATTTCAAAAAAAAGACTCGAAAAATTAATAGAAAAATACAGACTCTACCACTGAACTTTTTCCTCAATAGCATGACAGATACTATCACCTAAACCATTGCTATATAAAAACACCCAATCTTGTTTCTAAAATTGATTATTTAATATTTCTTTGCTTTTCTTTGCCGTCAATTTACTGAATGGGTATGAGGCAATCTGATATTTTTCTTTGCTCTTTAATGTTTATTTAACTATAATCATTGTAAATTAGAAGGCAAAATTAATGCTATTAAATAATACCAGGAGGAAAAAATGAAAAAATTCTTATCCTTTTGCTTATTAAGTTCTCTTGTTTTTTACCTTTCTGTATCTGCAGGGTTCAGTCAAGATGCAACCAAGATTCTAAAAAAAATGATTGATGCCCAGGGAGGCAAAAAAACTCTTGAAAGCATTAAAGATTCAACATTATCTGGAACAATGGAAATGATTCAGGCAGGTATAACCGGATCAATAACCCTCTATCAAAAAGAGCCGAATAAAATGCGTATGGACGGCGAAGTGATGGGCATGGTTATTACACAGGCATATGATGGAGAGACAGCCTGGATGATCAATCCCCAGACTGGCACTGCCGATAAATTGCCGGAACAGGCGGCTGAAGAAGTCAAAAGGCAGGCATTAGGAAATGATGCCCTTCTAAATCCAGAAAAATACGGCATCACTTATACTTATATAGGGAAAGAAAATATTGATGGGAAGGATTATTTCGTCTTAGAGCAGACTTTTTCAGACGGTTTTAAAGCTTCCCTTTATATTGACTCACAAACGTATCTTACTTATAAAACAAAGGCTACGACTGTTAACCAGATGGGAGTCGAAGTCTTAGCAGAAACTATTCTATCCGACTATAAAGAGGTCGAAGGGATGATGGTACCTCATACACTAACAATTTTTCAGGACGGCCAAGAATTCATGATAATGACAATCACAGAAGCAAAGTTCAATACAGGGCTTGAAGACTCTTTATTCACAATGCAAGAATAAATTAGATTAAAAAAAATAATCTATCCTCTAAATGGCTTAGATTTATCCAAACTTCTTAACCTTGAAGCACATGAATTTTTCTTCCTTGAATTAGAAAGTTATACTTCTGCCTCGTTGAGAACGCTGTAGGCAAGTTTAAGGGCACGAAGGCCTTCTCTACCGCTGACCTTTCTCTCCTTTCCATCCTTGATACAACGGCAAAAATTCTGCAGCTCTTTCTTCAGGGGCTCTTCTTTCTTTATTTTCACTGTTTTTATATCCGCCTGGCTGCCGTTAAGAGGAAACACCTTGACCTCCTGGTCAATATAATCGATAGAATAATAAGAAGTTGGCTCAAATATACGAAGTTTTCTCACCTTGCCTTGATGGACTC
>DAOUSP010000066.1 GCA_030627155.1 Candidatus Aminicenantota bacterium | reverse complement strand
TGCGACACAGGGATTAGGAATCCCTTGCTCTGTCCATACTGAGCTACAGGCGCAAAAAGATGACATAAGAATGCAAGGCCCCTTAAAAACATAAAGAGCCAGGCACCTTTTTTGGCACCTGTTCATAAGTTTATCAAATCATAGGAAGGTTTTTCAACTCCTAACTCCTCACTGTTTACTTTCTTCCTCGAACAGTTCTTTTATTTCTTTAATAAATGTGATAAAAATATTAAATGCATCCATATCATAAGAAATAGGAGTAGCCAATGAAAAGAAAAGAAAGAAAGCAGCTTAAAGAAGATGAACTTGCCACTACACTCACTAAGTTCGTGAAATTTGCCAGGAAGTGGACAAAACAGATTATAGCAGGATTTGTGGCGGTTGTATTGATATGCGTGATAATTCTTGGAGTAAAAGTTGTAAAGGCGCATAACGTAAAAAAGGAAAGCTTCCTTCTCAATCAGATTTTCGAAATAAGCACAGAGTTGAACAATGACAGTACAAAAGTTGAAGAGCTTGAAAAGTTAGCAGGCAAAGGTACGCTGACAAGAATTGGTTATCTTGAACTTGCCTCTTATTGGTTCGAGAAAGAAGAATGGGATAAGACTATCGAGTGCCTGAAAAGGATTCCAGAAAGAAATAAAGACATCATCTATTATAAAGCTAAGGATTTAGTGGCTCAGGTTTATATCAAGCAAAAAAAATATGAAGATGCACTTAAAATATACGATAAAATCGAAGCCAAAAAACCTAAGAATTTCCCCTTTGATGTCATCCTCTTCCACAAAGCACAGGCGTTAGAGCAAAAAGGTGATATTCAACAAGCAACAGAGCTTTACATGAAAATTCGTGATGAATTCCAGCAGTCTTATTACGGCTATGAGGCATCACAAAAAGTAGCAAAACTGGAGAAAAAAAAGTAAGGTTATTTATTGTAAATTTAAATGAAATATATATAATAAATTGTAAATTTATCGAGGAGGAAATAAATGGCTTTAATAATTAATGAAGAGTGTATCAACTGTGGGGCATGCGAGCCTGAATGCCCAAATGAAGCTATTTCAGCTGGAGATGAATTGTATGTGATTAATCCAGATAAATGCACCGAGTGTGTTGGACATTTCGATGAACCACAGTGTGCGGCTGTTTGTCCTGTGGACGCCTGTGTCCCTGACCCAGACCATAAAGAATCCCGGGAAGAGTTAGAGGTAAAGTTGCAGAAGATTAAAGGGGAATAAGTCGTTAGTCTTGATTTTGATATGAAATAGGAGTGAGGTACATCACTCCTATTTTTTTATATGGATAAATGGAAGAAGAAATATATGTGAATTATCCCAAAAAGCAGGGCTTTTTTTACTTTTTTCTCAAAAAGGGACTTTGGGTAAATGCGTTGCTTTTTTTCTTGACGATATTCTCGACCTTTAGTGTAGGACTTACATGGAGTGTTAGCTTTATATACTCAGATGTCATCAGCCAAAATCCTAATTTTACTGTGGGATATGATATTCTTACAGACCCAAAAATTATTAATTTGAGCATTATTTATATGGTTGTTCTCCTTACAATTTTAATGAGCCACGAACTGGGCCATTTTCTGACCTGCCGTTATTACAGAATAGATGCTACGCTTCCTTATTTTATTCCTGCTCCAACCCTTATAGGAACCATGGGGGCGTTCATAAAGATTAAGTCACCGATCACGCGAAAAAAGCAGTTGTTTGATATTGGAGTCGCTGGGCCGCTCGCAGGTTTTGTTCTTTCGCTTCCGGCATTGATTTACGGTCTGTCGCTCTCTAAAGCTGTTCCATCTTTACCTATAGAAGGAAGTCTTGTTTTTGGGGAACCTATTCTTTTGAAAATGATTTCCGGTGTGGTTTTTAAAAATGTCCCTGGAAACTATGATATCATCCTCCATCCTGTAGCTTTTGCAGGATGGGTGGGCATTCTTGTGACTTCGTTTAATCTTTTCCCAATAGGACAGCTTGATGGAGGACATGTTATATATGCCCTTCTTGGACAGAGGTCAAAATCTCTTGCCCGCTTTATCCTTGTGATTTTTATTGTAATGGGGATTTTTTTCTGGGTCGGATGGTTTGTGTGGGCAGTGCTCATTAGTTTTTTGGGGTTGAAGCATCCTCGCATCATAGACGAAGTCATTCCTTTGTCCCAAGGAAGAAAAGTCATTGGCATTGTAGTTTTCATTATTTTCATCCTTTCGTTTATTCCGGATCCTGTGAAGGGATACAATATGTTTGATTTAATAAAAGGTTTCCATTTTTGAATAAGAAAATGAGAATAATTAAAGGAAAAAGTTTTTCACAAAATCTGTGGAAAAAGTGAGGGAAAACCGCCATTTTGATGCTCGAAAGTCATTATATTTCTATAATATATGACAGATTGCACAAGAATTGGTCAAATGGTGTAAGTTATTGATAATAAAGGAATTACTAAAGTATTGAAAACAAAGAAAATACGAAAAAAGTGTTCAAATATTGAACATTTAAAGACAATTGAGTGCAAAGTGAGTAGTAAAGATGCGGACGGTTTATGCATAAGCAGGAAAACGACTTCTATCGAGGTGATTAGCCGTGAGTAATCAATTCAAGGATGTTGAGAAAGAATTTCTGGAGTTAAAGCGAAAATTCAAGCAAAAGAAAATATCTGAAAGGGAATTTAAAGACCGGCTAAAAACCCTCCGCCTCAGAGATCAAAAAGGCCGGTGCTGGACGATCGGGGCCCAGACAGGAAAATGGTATTTTTTTGATGGACAGAATTGGGTTTCTGCCAAACCTCCATCTTTGCAGGATAAGAAAGCTATTTGTATTTATTGCGGATATGAAAACGACCTCGAAAGCAAAGTTTGTGCTTTCTGTGGAGGAAAAGTTGAAGAGAATGAGCTTTCGGAACTTCCCAAACTAACGCCAGAATTGAAGAATAACAATAAAATAACTCCACCAGAAAATAATACTCCGCAATTTTTGAAAGAAAACGTCAAATTGGTTCTACAGGACCAGGCGCAAGAGGAAGAAGAGGAAGAAGAGATAACCTATAATCTGCGTTCTTTAAATGTTTTCTCTCACATGATATTTACTGGCTGGATAGGGTTTTTCATCGGAATGATTATTAGTGTATTTATGGGTGTTACGAATTTATTTTCAGGTATTACTAATATGTTTCCAGCTTTTCTAAGAGAATTCCAGGGAAAGCTGTTAGGAGGCCTGATATATGGTGGCTTGGGTGGAGTTTTCGGATTTGCGATTTTAGCAATTCTCGGGATTATAGGCGTTCTTTTTATCAATATGATTTTGTCCCTTGTCGGGGGCATAAGAATCAATCTTAAAAAGGAAAAATAGACTGCTTCATTCTTTCCCTCTGTTGTTTTTAACCCTGTTTAAAGCATAGGCGATTTGACCGAGGGAAAGGGATTCATCATTTGGGGAATAGTTTAAAGGCCTGATAACCTTAAACCCGTTCCTTTTGAGTAACAACATTGCTTTCTCAAGGAGAAGCTTGTTAAGGAAGACTCCTCCGCTTAAAGCAACAGTGTCAAGGCCGTGCTTCTCTTTTGCCTTACACGCGACAATATTTATCACCTGAGCTAATGTATTGTGGAATTTTGAAGAAATATCAGCAGGTGATAAATTGTCACTCAGGTCTTTTACCAGTGAATCGAACATCGGAGTAAATGAAATTTGCCATGGATTCAAATGTGTCCATAAATAAAAAGGATAGCTTTCTGATACTCCTTCGGCTGCCGCAGACTCGAGTCTCATGGCAGCTTCGGCTTCAAACTCAATGATTTTTGGTGAAAGTCCTAAAAGGAAAGAGACAGCATCAAAAAGCCGGCCGCAGCTTGAAGAGAGTGGAGAATTAAGTTTGTTTTTAATCATCTCCACAATGCCTTTTATGGAGCTGGCTTGAATGTCATTTAGAGCAGAAATCCTGGGGAAGTCCTTCCCATAAGTTGTAAGTAAATAAGTTACAGCCATGCGCCACGGCTGTTTTACTGCAAGGTCCCCTCCAGGTAGAGAGATATTCTGAAAATGGGCAAGCCGTTGGAAGGATGAATAATCGGCTATTAAAAATTCTCCTCCCCAGGCAGTGCCATCACCTCCATATCCAAAACCGTCCCACGATACACCGAGAACTTTTTTGCCTGAAGTGATATTGTGCTCGAGCAGAGGAGCTAAAGTATGGGCAAAATGATGCTGCACTTTCAGGTGTGGAATCCCAAGTTTCTGGGCATAGCGTGTTGTATGGAAGTCGGGGTGAAGGTCTGTCACGACTATTTCTGGCTGGATTGCAAAGAGATTGCATAGATGCTTTAATGTTTCTTCAAAATATATGTAATTTTGATATTCGTCCAGGTCACCGAGAAACTGACTTGTTATGACATAACCATCCTTATATACAGAGATGGTGTCTTTCAATTCGCCTCCAAGAGCCAAAATATGCTTTGGACTTTTAAGCTCTTCATGGACTTTTTGGGGATAGGGAACATAACCTCTTGCGCGCCTTAGAAAAATTGGATTTCCGTCAACGATTTTCATCACAGAGTCATCAGAGCGAACGTGGATAGGGCGGTCATGAGTGAGGATATAATCACAGAGTGAGGTAATTCCTTCTGTTTCGTCTTTCATGATAGGGGCGTCCTTTTTGTTTGAGCTTGTGGCCACAATAAGACCTACTTTATCAAGCAGAAGGTAATGAAGAGGAGTGTAGGGAAGCATTATACCAAGCTCATCAAGGTGAGGAGCTATTCCCTGGATTTCCCTTTTTTTCTGGAGAAGAACAATTGGACGGCGGGCAGAAATGAGATATTTCCTTTCGGTTCTACTCAAGTTGACGTATTGTTCCACAAGAGATAAATCCCGGGCCATCAAAGCGAGAGGCTTTCTATAACGCCTTTTTATTTTCCTCAACCGCACCACAGACTCTGGATTTAGGGCATCGCATACAAGATGAAAACCTCCGAGCCCTTTGACAGCAAGTATATATCCCTGCTTTATCAAGGATGATGCTTTTTCTATTCCGCCCTCAATCTTTTTTCCTGTTTTTGCTTCTTTTAGTTCGACCTGCGGGCCGCAAACAGGGCAGGCGACAGGCTGCGCATGATAGCGGCGGTCGAAAGGGTCTGTGTAATCCTGTGCACATTCTTCGCACATGATAAAGTCTTTCATTGTGGTCTGGCTTCTGTCATAAGGGAGGGCTTTAACAATGGTGTAGCGGGGACCGCAATCTGTGCAGTTAATAAATGGGTAGCGGAAGCGTCTGTCTGAAGGGTTCATCATTTCTCTATGGCAGTTCTTACATATGGAAATATCAGGGGAAATGAAAACAAAGCTTTCGCCTTTTCTTGATTTTTTTATGGTAAATTTCTTGAAGTTCTTAAATTGGGCCTGCTTAAAGGAGATGTCTTCGATTAAAGCAAGAGGCGGCTTGTCTTTCTTTAACGCAGCAAAGAAATCTTTAAAATCTGCCTCATTCTCTGTTTCAAGATGGATTTTGACACCAAATCCTGTGTTTTGAACCCATCCTTTATACCCAAATTTATATGCAAGGCGGTAAATGAAAGGCCTGAACCCGACCCCTTGAACGACTCCAGAGACAAGGGCTTCTATTGCATATCCTTCTGTTGTTTTACTCTTTGTCTTCATAGGTTCTGTCAATAATCATGTTCTGCTATTTACTCGGCGGATGCTGTAAAGGCAGCCGCAGTAATTCTGCCTGTATAAATTATGGGCTTTACTTAGTTCAATGCTTTTGCGAAATCCGTCCTTTTTTTTAAAATTCGCCTCAAGGAATAATATTCCGTACCGCCGTGCAAACATGCGGCCGATACGGTTCAGGACATCTGCCTTTTTCCAGGGGCTGATACTCATGACTGTTGTAAAAATATCGAAGCCGCCCTCAGAAGCTGCACGCGCTGTTTGTTCGATTCTCATGGCATAGCAGATATCACAACGACGGCCTTTTTCGGGTTCATATTTGAACTTCTCAGTAAGCTCGAACCATCTCCTTGAATCATACGGTCCTTCAATTAACGTGAAGCCTGCTGTTTTAGCAACCTTTTTTGCCTCCTCAAGCCGAAGCTTATATTCCTTGAGAGGATGTATATTTGGATTATAGAAGAATGCACTTGCTTCATAGTCCTCTTTAAGAAGCTCCATCACATAAAGAGCATCAGGAGCGCAGCAGGTATGAACAAGCATTTTTTGCCTTTGTTTCATGCTTTTATTTTAAACACTTCACTGGGATGAGTAAACCAAAGAAAATCTTTAGGCCGAAAATCAAATGAAAGAGAACCAATGAAAATCGTTTTAAAAATTAGGACGTGCTAATCAGGAAAAAGTGCGGATTTTTTCTTCGAGCTCCTGAATGCGGATTTTGATGCGGTCCAATTGAGCATAATAAATAACAAGATTGTTGTGTTCGACTCTTGATTCCTCAAAGATTTTCCCGAGGTCTTTAAAAAGCGGCTGTCTTTTCTTTTTTATTTCATCAAGATCTTTTAAGACTTTATCCTTGCTTTTTTGCCATTCCTTGATTTCTTTCTGGAATTTTTGTGTTTGTTCCTTTTGTTTGCTTTCAAGAGATTTAAGTTCAGCTTCGTTGTCCCTGATTTTTTCTTCGAGTTTTAATCTTTCATCTTCAAAAGGGGTTTTTTTACTTAAAAGATCTGTTATCTTTTTATCTGCAGCTTCTTTTTTCTTTTTGAGTGCCTTAATTTTTCCTTCTGTCTCTGATTGCTTTCTTTGTTTTTCGTCCTCAGGAATATCCGGGGCCTCTTTAATCTGGTGCATTTCCATATTTATTTTATTTAACTTCCGGGCGGTGTTTTCGAATTCCATATGCTGGGCAAGGATCTTTAGCTCGATATCTT
>DAOUSP010000069.1 GCA_030627155.1 Candidatus Aminicenantota bacterium | reverse complement strand
GGCTTCTTTTTATGAGCTCTGTTTTTATCATGTTTAATGCTCCTCTGTTTATTTTGAGGATTCCTTTTTCCGCATTTCCTCATGTTTAGCTATTAGCTCTTCTGAGATGTTGGCAGGAACCTTCCCGTATTTAAGGAATTCCATAGTAAACTCTGCCTTGCCCTGTGTTAAAGAGCGGAGGGTTGTGGAATAGCCGAACATCTCGCTTAATGGAACTTCGGCTTCAACCCTTGCAAATATGCCATCCTCAACAGAACTGATGATTATGCCGCGCCTCTGGTTGATGCTTGCGAATATATTTCCAGTAAATTCAGATGGACTATCAACAGAAACCTTCATGATGGGCTCAAGAATCTGGGGGTTTGCTTTTATATACGTCTGTTTGAAGGCCTCTCTTGCAGCTGTTTGAAAGGCAATATCTGAAGAGTCAACAGGATGATATTGCCCATCGGCAAGAGTAACCCTAACGCCTGTAATTGGAAAGCCGATAAGCCGGCCTTTTTCCATTGCGGATTGGAAACCCTTATTACATGAAGATATATATTCTTTTGGGATGCGTCCGCCTTTAATTTCATTCACAAATTCGTAATTATCTTTGGCAAGCGGTTCAATGAAACCAATGACACGGCCGTATTGGCCGGCTCCGCCAGTCTGCTTCTTATGAGTATAGTCGAATTCAGTGCGTTGGCTTATTGCCTCACGGTAAGCAACCTCAGGCATTCCTGTTTGGACTTCAGCTTTGTATTCCAGCTTCATCCGCTCGATATATACATCCAGATGGAGCTCTCCCATTCCTTGGATGATAGTTTGGTTAGATTCGGGATCAACGTATGTCCTGAATGTGGGGTCTTCTTTTGAAAAGCGCTGCAGGGCTTTGACCATTGCATCAGATGATTTCTTGTCAACAGGGGCTATTGCCAGTGAGATAACTGGGTCAGGTACATATATTGATGTCATGGAATAATTTAATCCTGGCTTTACAAGAGTGTCTCCAGATGCACAATTGATGCCGAAGAGAGCCACGATATCTCCACTGCTTGCTTCGTTAATATCTTCCATGCTATCCGCATGCATCCTGATTAAACGTCCTACTTTAAATGTGTTTCCTGACCTTGTGTTATAGAGTTCATCACCTTTCTTTATGCTTCCTTGATAGATACGGATGTAGGTCAACTGGCCGTATTGTCCCTCCTCCAGCTTGAAAGCAAGTGCAACGCAATCAGCATCAGGAGCAGATTCAAGTTTTATTTTCTTTCCTTCTTTATCCAAATCCAATGCAAAGTTATCCACTTCAGAAGGATTTGGGAGATAACGTACAATTGCATCAAGCAATGACTGAATACCCTTGTTCTTATATGCTGACCCCATTAATACAGGAGTAAGTTTCCTTGAAATAGTTCCTCTCCTTACTGCTTCATATATGAGTTCGTCAGTTACTTTATCTTCAAGGATGGCCTCCAGGAGTTCGTCTGAAAACATAGAGACAGCATCGAGCATCTCTTCGCGCTTTTTTTCGGCCTCTGCTTTTAATTGTTCAGGTATATCGCTGATTCTGACCTCTTGTCCCTCAGGCCCTTCAAAATAGAATGCTTTCATGGAAACAAGATCCACAAGTCCCTCATGCTTGTCTTCAAGGCCAACAGGAATCTGCATCAATACTGCATTGCGTCCGAGTTTTTCTACTATCTGTTCCTTTACTTTGTAAGGATCGGCTCCGATCCTATCACATTTGTTTATGAATGCAATACATGGAATCTTGTAGCGCTTTAACTGCCTGTCCACAGTTAGAGACTGCGATTGGACTCCTCCTACAGAGCAAAGAACCAAAATAGCTCCATCCAGAACTCTCAGAGACCGTTCTACTTCAATAGTAAAGTCCACATGTCCTGGAGTATCAATGATATTTATAGAATGACCGTTCCAAATAACATTGGTGGCAGCTGAAGCGATTGTAATGCCTCTCTCCTTCTCAAGTTCCATCGTGTCCATCGTGGCACCAACACCGTCTTTCCCATGTACTTCATGAATTTTATGGATTTTTTTACAATAAAATAGAATCCTCTCTGTTAAAGTGGTTTTTCCGGAATCTATGTGTGCACTGATGCCAATATTCCGCATTTTAGTAATATCTGTATTCATTGGAATTTAAACCTCAAAAGAAATTTGTGTGTGATATAAAAAAATCTAATAAAAAAAATAGAAATTATTATCTTCTATATAACTCAAATAGTATAATCTAAATGCCTCTTCAGTTCAATAGGTGAGAAGATTTTTAGTTATTTTTTATTTTTTGAAAAAAATTTAAAATTGCACTTGACAGATACAAGATTTGGATGTAGATTATTTTACGATAATACAATATTTTGTATTCCTCAGCTGAAGGTTATACTACATATGGTTATGTTAGCGATTTTTCATTTCCCTTTGATACATAACCAAAAGAAAACCAAGCCATTAAATTCGTTGAACGGTAGATTCGTAAAAATATATTGATTCATTCATGGAAAGGAGACTTAGCATGCAAAGAACTATTTCAAGAATCAAGAAAAGAGACGGGGAGATAGCCGATTTTGTTCAGGAAAAGATAACAAACGCTATTTATAACGCCATGGAATCCCATGGCTTGTGCGACAGGCGGGAAGCTCAGAACGTGTCTGATATCGTTATGTTCATGTTAGAGGATAAGTTTGGTGGGTACACGATTCCTTCTGTTGAACAGATTCAAGACATAGTTGAAATGGTTCTAATGAAACAGGGATACCATGAAATTGCAAAATCCTATATTCTTTATCGGGATAGACACAAAGGCATCCGGGAAGCGCGTAAAGTCGGCATTAATTTAGAGCGGTTGATTAAGGATTACATAAACGATATCGACTGGAAAATAAGGGAAAACAGTAATGAAGGCACAATGAGTTTTTCTGGTTTGAACGCAAGGGTTGCAGGTGAAGTCCTTTCCAACTTTGCTTTGAATCATATATACTCGGAAAAAATCAAGAATGCACACATAGAGGGGGACCTGCATGTTCATGACCTTTCCTATCCGCTTGTGGGATATTGTGCAGGATGGTCACTGGAAAATCTTCTAAGAAAAGGATTCGGCCATGTTCCTAATCAAGTTCACTCGTATCCGGCACGACATCTTGAGACAGCAACCTTGCATATGGTTAATTTCATTGGGACAATGCAGGGAGAATTTGCAGGTGCACAAGCATTTTCCAGTGTTGATACCTTATTAGCACCGTTTGTCAGAGCTGATAATCTCGAATTTGAACAGGTTAAGCAGGATATACAAAAACTCATCTTTGGCTTGAATGTTCCTTCTCGCTGGGGATGGCAAACTCCATTTTCAAATCTGACATTTGACTGGACTGTTCCCGAGGACATGAAAGACAAGCGTGTTGTTGTTGGAGGAGAAGAGCTTGACTCCACGTATGGGGAATATCAGAAAGAGATGGACATGATTAACAGGGCCTTTCTGGAGCTCATGACTGAAGGGGACCAAAAAGGCAGGGTATTCACGTTTCCCATACCTACATATAATATAACTAAAGACTTTGACTGGGATTCTCCAAATGCAAACTTGCTTTTTGAGGTGACGGCCAAGTATGGAATTCCGTATTTTCAAAATTATATTGGCACAAACTTGGACCCAGGAGATGTTCGTGCGATGTGCTGCCGCTTGAATCTTGACCAGAGAGAATTGATGAGAAGGCCTGGGAATATGTGGGGGCCTGGAGATTCAACCGGTTCTATTGGTGTTGTAACGATAAACCTCAACAGGATCGGCTATGAATCGGGTTCATCCGATGATTTTTTCACTCGGTTAAAATCCATGATGATTTTAGCTAAAGAATCACTGGAGACAAAACGGGAGATTGTTAACAACATGCTGGAAAAAGGGCTTATGCCTTACACAAAAGTTTACCTTGGCCATTTTGAGAACCATTTTTCAACAATAGGGCTTTGCGGTATGCATGAGGCCTGTTTGAACTTTCTTGGGGAAGGCATCAGTACTGCCAAAGGAAAGGAATTTACAGTGGAAGTCATGAATTTCATGAGGGAGACCATCCTCGAATTTCAGGAAGAAACTGGAAATCTGTACAATCTTGAAGCTACACCTGCAGAATCCACATCATATCGCCTGGCGCGGCTGGACAAGGCAAAATACCATAATATTATCACTGCTGGAACTGACAGGCATCCTTATTTGACCAATTCAACACAGCTAAATGTTGATGCTACGCGGGATATATATGAGGCATTGGAGCACCAGAAAGACATTCAACCGCTCTATACAGGAGGGACCATATTTCACGCATTCCTTCCAGAATCTATCGACAGAGAAATATGTAAAAAATTAGTAAGAAAGATTAGTGAAACAACCCTGCCGTATTTCAGTATTACACCCACATTCAGTGTATGCCTCAACCATGGATATCTCAGGGGAGAAGTTCATGAATGTCCGGATTGCGGTGAAAAAACAGAAGTATATTCAAGAATAGTGGGCTACTTAAGGCCTGTTTCCACATGGAATGATGGCAAACAACAGGAATTTAAGGAAAGATCTCCATTCTTTCTGAGCACATGATACAGAAAGGAGAATCCAATGGAATATCTGCTTTTCAGCTATCCAAATTGCTCAAAATGTGAAGACTTAAAGAAAACTCTTGTAGAAACTCCTGTTGATTTTAAGGAGTATAGTCTTGTCGAGAAAGAGAGCAAGTTGAAAATCCGGGATTTTCTTAAACATGTCAAACGAGACCAAAAGGGAGCAATTACCCTTCCTGCCTTGATTGTTCTTAATGATACAGATGAAGTTACTGTTTTAAACACCGAAAAGGAGTTTAAAGAGTGGTGGATATCAAGGGATTAGAAAAATTTGCTCCTAAAGATTTCCCCGGGCATATATCTTCAACAGTATTTTTGGGAGGATGTAATTTTCGTTGTCCATTCTGTCATAATGCTGATTTGGTTCTCTCCCCAGAAAAATTGCCATCATTTCCTATGGATTATTTCCTGGACTACCTGGATTCGAGAAAGAATTGGATAGAGGGAATCTGCATTACTGGAGGAGAGCCATTATTGCATGACGATCTGGGCGTTCTTTGTGCTGTCATTAAAGAAAGAGGACTTCTTGTGAAGCTGGATACTAACGGCTCCTTCCCTTCAAGATTAGAGAAGCTTATTCAAGAAGGACTTGTAGATTCTATAGCCATGGATGTGAAAGCCCCCCTTGAAAAATACCCTGAAGTAACATGCTCAAAGGTAGAAGCCAATGACATTCAGAAAAGTGTGGATATTATCAAAAGCTCTGGTCTGGATTCAATCTTTCGCACTACAGTCGTTCCGGGATTATTGGATTCTGATGACATAGAAAAAATTGCCAGGATGCTCAAGGGTGCCAAGATTTTCCAGATACAGCAGTTTATTCCTGAAAACACTATTGACAGAAATTATCTGCGGGTAAAACCTTATTCTGTAGAAAAATTGATGGAATTAGCAAAAATTGCACAACCCTATTTTTCTGAAGTCCGTATAGAAGGGAAATGAGTGATGAAACTTAAAGTCCAAAGAATGAATAAGGATATCAAGCTCCCACATTATGGCCATAAAGGAGATGCAGGTTTAGATCTTTTTTCCTCCGTGAAGTGCGTCCTGGAAAAAGGGGAAGTTAAACCGATTAATACAGGAATCAAGGTTGCTATTCCTGAGGGTCATGTGGGTTTAATATGGGATAAAAGCGGGATCTCGCTTAAAGCAGTTCACCGGCTCGCTGGGGTGATTGATTCGGGCTACAGAGGAGAAGTTAAAGTAGTGATGGCCAACCTTAGTAATATGCCTTTTTCAATCGAAAAGGGAATGAAAATCGCGCAACTGATTGTCCAACCTGTAAACGAGGTAGAAGTAGAGGAAGTTGAGGAACTCGAGGAAACGCCTCGCGGGGGAAATGGATTTGGAAGCACTGGAAAGTTTTAAATTCACGTAACAAAAAACATATGACACAGATGGTTTATGACTTGTTTGGACGGCTTTCGATGACACCCAGGGATCGGAACTTATTATTGGCCATATTTTCTAAAGGTCCTGAATTTTAAAATGAAAGAGGGAAAAATCATGGAAAAACAGATGAAAATAACTTTTCCTGGCGGATTACGAATCAATGCTGAGTACAAAGGATTTGTTATTGAAACTGATCAACCCGCTTATGCTGGAGGTGAGGGCTCAGCTCCAGCTCCTTTTGATTTATTTTTAGCTTCTATAGGGACTTGTGCCGCATACTATGTGCTGGCGTTTTGCAAAGAGAGGAAAATTCCAACAGAGGATGCATATGTTATTCTGACAACAGAAAGAAATCCGCAGACAAAAAGAGTAGATAGGATTTCCTTGGAAATTAATCTGCCGCCCGAATTTCCTGAAAAGTACAAAAATGCTGTGCTAAAGGCTGTGGATAATTGCACGGTTAAAAAGCACATTTTGAATGCTCCAATTTTTGATGTTAAGGCAAAAATTATCGGGTAATACATAATATATAGCTTAGATCGTAAATTGTTGAATCAGGATAATAGAGCGTAGGGAGCATCTCTCTTTCCGTGACAGTTAACCTGGATTATTCACGAGTCGAGGTTGCTAGATTGCCGCGCTTCGCTCGCAACGACTATATTATTTAAAAAGAAGTCGTCGGATGCGAGGCACAGGGTATGCAGCT
>DAOUSP010000042.1 GCA_030627155.1 Candidatus Aminicenantota bacterium | reverse complement strand
TATAAATAACCTAAAAAACTATAAGAGAAAGATAACTGATGAAATTTTTTATTCACACTTTTGGCTGCCAGATGAATGAGAACGACTCAGAATGTATTGCTGGACTTCTGGCCGCATCAGGATATCAACAAGCGAAGACAATTGAGGAAAGTGATGTTGTCATTGTAAATACATGTGCTGTTCGACAAAAATCAGAGGATAAACTCTATTCTTTATTAGGTCGTCTTGGAACCCTCAAGAAGACAAAAAACTTGACTATTGGTGTAGCTGGTTGTGTAGCACAACTACAGCGTTCCAAGCTTTTTGACAAAAATCCGTTCATTGATTTTATCTTAGGACCTGATAATTATTGGCAGATTTCAAGAATAATATCTTCCTGTAATACAGATAAATTCATCGCAACTCGCTGGCATGATGAATGGAAAGAAATTCCGCATACTCAAACTCTCAGAGAAAGCTTTATAAGCGCTTATGTAACAATCATGGAAGGATGCAATAACTTTTGTTCCTTTTGTATTGTTCCCTTCACAAGGGGTAGAGAAAAGTATCGCCCGATGAATCACATTTTAAACGAAATCAAATCATTAGCACAGCAAGGTTATAAGGAAATTCAGCTTCTTGGCCAGAATGTAAACTCCTATAAAGATCCTAAAACTGGAAAAGATTTTGTTTCATTACTAAAAGAAGTGGATCGTATAGATTCCATCCAATGGATACGGTTTATCACATCTCATCCAAAAAACTTCATTAAAGAAATTTCTGCAGCAATGAAAGATTCTGAAAAGGTTTGCCGCCAGCTTCACCTTCCTGTTCAATCAGGATCAACATCTGTTCTTCAAAGGATGAAAAGAGGATATTCAACAGAGGAATATCTTCAAACAATCGAAATACTACGTGATTTAATGCCTGACATATGCCTCAGCACAGATATTATCGTAGGCTTTCCTGGTGAAACCGATAATGACTTTCAAGAGACCATCAGTCTTCTTCAAACCGTTCGGTTCACCAATATTTTCTCTTTTCGATATTCTCCAAGGCCATATACAGCTGCGTCTCGAATGAAGGATTCTGTACCTCTCGAAACGAAAAAGAAGAGGCTTATCGAGCTTCAATCCATTCAGAAAGAATTACAGCTTAAAATGAATCAATCTCTTATTGGGCAGACTATGAAAGTCCTCTGCACAGGACAAAGCAAGAAAGACCCTAAAATTTTCTCTGGCCGGAATGAAGGGTATCAAGTTATCAATTTTCGCTCTGAAAAAGATGTCATCGGCAAATTCGTAAAAGTTCGAATCTTATCCTGTGGCCCATATAGTCTTCAAGGTGTAGTTATTCAATAATTTTTAGCGTTCATAGATTTGATTTTCTATTTGAATGAACCAACAATGTGCTTATATTCATTAAAAAAGATGTTTCTATAAAACAACCTGTTTGTAATTTCTCCGTTTAGACCATTGACCTCGATAAGTGCAACATTCAACCATTCCACTTGATTGTTACTAAAGATTACAGATGAATTTTTTTCTATGACCTCGATTCTCCATGTATATTCCTCACCATCTTTAATGAGTGTCTTATGTGTTAAAATGTCAGGATGTTTTTCCGGAGATGAGAAGTTTGTCATTATGAAATATATGGTTTTTGGGTCTTCCATAGCAAAGCGGAATGCCTTTGCCCCTGGAATAACAAGGGATATATTCATATCAATTCTTTTTGTATTGCTAAGCCGAGATTTCATCGTGTTATCCTTTTGCGTCTTGTTATCCTATATATATAATTATGCAAATTGCTTGCCAGATTATTAATTTCTTTTATTTATTTATTATCTGTATGTTACAGATTATTTAACATGGTTTTTTGCATGAATATTGCCGAATATACACAATTTGTGACATCATCATATAGAAATCATCATAGTGAATATTATTTTCATCATGTAAAAAATTATATTTTCATATAAATTGATAAGGGGAATTTTCCAATTAATTTACACAAAAAAAGACAATTAAATTGAAATGTCTTCTAATTCATGTTATACAACGTTTCTTTATCTTCTTATAAAAAGGTGTTCAAATGAATTTATTAAACGCTGTACCATATTCATTCGTCATCGGCTTTTTAGGACTTATATTTTCACTAATACTTTATTTGCAAATAAAAAAATACCCCTCTGGAAACAAGGTTATGCAGGAAATCGCAGAATCTATTCATTCCGGAGCCATGATATTTTTAAAACGGGAATACACGTTTATTTCTATTTTCGTCATAGTAATATTCCTCATTCTATGGAAGACATTCTCAATATCCACAAGTCTGGCTTTCTTTACTGGAGCAAGCTGTTCCATGCTTGCTGGATTCATTGGTCTTAAAGGTTCCACCCGCTCTGCAGTCCGTGCCACACAGGGAGCCATTAAAGGCGGAATTCCATTAGCTCTTTCAATCGCATTTAAGGGAGGAGCTGTGATGGGAATTTCTGTCGCAGCTTTAGGTGTTATTGGAATCAGTTTGCTTTTCTTCTTTACAAAAAACCCTATGATTATTAACGGATTCGCAATGGGAGCAAGTTCAGTTGCTCTTTTCGCTCGTGTTGGCGGAGGGATTTACACTAAAAGCGCAGATGTTGGGACCGATTTAGTCGGAAAAATCGAAGCTGGAATTCCTGAAGACGACCCTCGAAACCCTGGAGTAATAGCTGACAATGTGGGTGATAATGTCGGAGATACAGCAGGAATGGGTGCTGACTTGTTCGAATCCTATGCTGGATCTGTGATTGCTTCAATGGCCATTGGCTACACATTAACTCCTGCCCTTAATTATATGTCACTTCCCCTTCTTCTTATCTTGATTGGATTATTAAGTTCTATCATAGGTGTTTTTTCTATTAATATATTAAAAAATTTCAGCCCTCAATCTGTCCTCAGAAATTCCACTTACATAAGCGGAGTCATATTTTTAATTGGTGCCTATCTCTCCATAAAAGCTCTTTTAGGTGATTTAAATATTTTCTTGGCAGTAGTAAGCGGTATGTTAGCCGGTGTTCTTATAGGATTGGAAAGTGAATACTTTACTTCAGGGCCTCCAATAAAAAACATCGCAAGAAAATCTCAAACAGGCTGTGCCCCAACTATTATTACAGGCATCGCGGTTGGATTCGAAAGTACTGTTCTTCCTATACTTACCTTAGGATTGGCTATTTTCACTTCCTATAAATTATCAGGACTTTATGGAATCGCTATTTCAGCAGTGGGGATGTTGGCGACAATCGGTATTGTCATGTCCACTGACTCCTATGGACCTATCGCTGATAATGCTGGTGGTATTGCTGAAATGTCCAAGGCAGGTCCAAAAATCCGGAAAATCACAGACAAGCTTGATTCTTTAGGAAATACAACTGCAGCTATTGGAAAAGGATTTGCTATTGGTTCTGCGGCACTGACAGCATTGGCTCTATTTTCAGCTTATCAGAAAACCACAAATCTTTCAGTCATCAGTCTCACGCACGTTGAAACTGTTATTGGGGTTCTTTTCGGTGCTCTCATGCCATTCGTCATGGCTTCTATAACATTAAAGGCCGTAGGAAGAGGGGCTGATAAAATGGTTCATGAAATCAGAAGGCAGTTTAAAGAAATAAAAGGCCTTATAGAAGGTAATGCAAAGCCAGATTCTGACCGTTGTATTGATATTGTCACCCGGACCGCTCTCAGAGAAATGATTTTTCCTGGAATTCTTGCTATTATCGCTCCTCTTCTTGTTGGCTTTATCATTGGCCCTGAAGCATTGGGAGGATTCTTAGTAGGAGCAACAGCCACAGGAGTTCTTCTTGGCATATTCATGGCAAACTCAGGAGCATCCTGGGATAATGCCAAGAAATGGATTGAGGCAGGAAATCTGGGAGGGAAAGGCACAGAAACACATGCAGCAGCTATCATCGGAGATACTGTTGGGGACCCATTGAAAGACACAGCAGGACCTTCCATGAATATCCTGATTAAGCTGATGGCTGTAGTAAGCCTGGTTTTTGCTCCACTAATTATGTAATATTTCTTCACATTATCTTGTTTGATATTCTTTGTTAATTAAGATATAATTCATCCCTCTTTATTAACCTGGTATAATTATCATTAAGGCAGAAAAATGAAAGTAAACGTGTGGAGTACTATTGTTCAATTGAGCAAAGAAAGAAGTGTAGACACACAAGTTATTGTAAATGCAATTGTTGAGTCTTTCAAAGTAGCTTCAATGAAATATTTCTCCAACGGCGAAAAAATCAATATAATTTTCCAGCCAGAAAAAGGTGAATTAAGAGTTTTTACAGTGAAGCGTATCTGTGAAAAACCAAAAGAATTGGCTAAAGAAGTTTCTTTATCTGAAGCAAAAAAAATTGATGCTGCAGCTACGCTTGGAAGCTACATTGAAATTGACCTCCCTTCTGATACGCTCGACCGCATAGCTGTTCAGGCCGCAAAACAAGTGATATTTCAAAAAGTCAAGAATGCTGAACAGGAAAAAATCTATAGACAATTCGCTCCACGCCTTGGAGAGATAGTCACAGGTGTTTTAAGAAGATTTGAATTAAATAAAAACATGATTCTTGAAGTAAATAAAACTGATGTGCTTCTTCCCTATCTTGAAAAGCTTCCTAACGAAGAATTCCGTAGAGGAGACCGCATAAAAGCTGTCATTAAATATGTTTACAAGGAAAATAGAGGCCCTCAGGTTATTGTATCAAGAACAGACACAAAATTTCTGTATAAACTTTTGGAAGTTGAGATACCTGAGATAGTAAACGGAACAATTGAAATCAAAGACATCGTCAGGCATCCCGGAGAAAGAGCTAAGGTTGCTGTTTTAACAAAAGAAAAAGATGTCGACCCAATTGGAGCCTGTATTGGAGTAAAAGGAAACAGAGTTCTTGCCATAAGTAAAGAGCTAAACGGAGAAAAAATAGATATCATTAAATGGTCAGATAATCCCGAAACTTATGCCAAATCTGCTCTCAGCCCTGCAAAAGTAGATAACATCTTCATCTTGAATAAACAAGAGAAGTTAATGCAGGCAGCTGTTTCAAATGACCAGTTTTCACTCGCTATTGGGAAAAAAGGGATCAACGTTAGGCTGGCATCAAAGCTCGTTGGCTGGAAGATAGAAATCAAAAAATAATAAACTTGAACGAATAGAATTTGGAGATTAAATAGACTATGAAAAAACAAGCAATAAATAAATCCTCAAAGTCTAAAAGTAAGCCTGATACAGGTTCTACTAAAAAACTTTATATACGTGAAGGGACAACCCTCAAAGACCTTAGCAATAAAATTGGCGTTAAAAGCAAAGAATTAATTGAGTGCATTAATTCGAAAGATTTCGCAGTAAATATAAATGATATTGTCAATACATCTATTCTTGAAGTTGTTTCCAAAGCTTATAACTTAGATATAAAACTCGTTTCTATCGAAGAAGAGACCCGTAGTCTCGCACTAAGTAATCCTAAAGAATTGATTCCCAGACCTCCTGTTGTCACTATCATGGGACATGTAGATCATGGAAAAACCACCCTGCTGGATGCTATTAGAAAATCCAACATAGTAGGCAGAGAATTCGGAGGCATTACTCAACATATAGGAGCTTACAGAATTAAGCATAATAATCGTTATATTACGTTTATAGATACACCTGGACATGAAGCATTTACAAAACTAAGGTCCAGAGGTGCAAAAATTACAGATATTGTAGTTCTGATTGTTGCTGCCGATGACGGAGTCATGCCTCAGACAAAGGAAGCCGTCGATCATGCTAAAGCTGCAAATGTTCCAATCATTGTAGCTATCAATAAAACAGATAAACCAGAAGCAGATGTGGATAAGGTGAAACAACAACTTTCTAAAGAAGACCTTCTTGTAGAAGAATGGGGAGGAGATACTGTTTGTGTAGAAATCTCAGCAAAAGAAAAGAAAAATCTGGATGAATTGTTGGAAATGATCTTGCTTCTCAGCGATGTTATTGAAATAAAGGCAAATCCCAACGTTAAAGCTCACGGCATAATATTAGAAGCTCGATTGGATGCAAAAAAAGGGCCTTTAGCAACAGTAATTATTGAGCATGGCACTCTTACTTTAGGTGAAGCATTTGTTTCGGGCCTATGTTACGGAAAAGTCCGGGCAATATTTGATGAATATGGAAAACCATTGAAAAAAGTTTTACCTTCGATGCCGGCTGAAATCCTTGGTTTTTATGACGTCCCAGTGGCCGGAGATTTTTTCCAAGCTGTTTCCAATATAGAAACGGCAAAAAATATTGTAGAATTCCGAAATTCCATGCTAAAAAAAGAAGAGCCTAAAAGGACAGAGCGTTTGACACTCGACCAACTATTTAAACAAATCGAAGATAAAGGCGAAAAAGAACTTCCTATTATTATCAAAGCAGATGTTCAAGGCTCTGTAGAAGTTCTTAAAGACCTGCTTCCAAATTTAAGTAATGAGCAAGTAAAAATAAAAATCATCCATTCAGCAACAGGCAATATTACTGAATCAGATATCAGTCTTGCTTCTGCATCCAGTGCAATTATCGTCGGTTATAACACAAAAGCCAGCCAAAAAATACTGGACATTGCAAAAAAGGAACAGGTTGAGATTAGAATCTATAACGTAATTTACCAGCTAACAGATGACATTAAAAAAGCTCTTGTTGGTTTATTAGAACCTACTTTCATAAAAACTTATTTAGGGAAGGCAGTGGTCAAAAGGATTTTCAACATTCCTCGTATAGGAGTCATTGCAGGATGTTATGTCACGGATGGGAAAATAGTTCGAAATGTACAAGCCAGAATCATACGGGATAACAACGTCATTCACACTGGTCGTATTTCTTCTCTAAAACATTTGAAGGAAAATGTAACCGAGATAAAAAAAGAATACGAATGCGGAATTGGATTTGACAAGTTTAAAGACATTCAAGAAGGCGACATAATCGAAGCATTTATTATTGAGAAAGAAAGTTAAGATAATTTAATTTAATTGCCAATGTTCATTGGATTTCTTAATTTAGAAATTTATATTCCCTACTCCCATTCTCTCAAAGAAAAAAGAAAGTATATAAAGAGCATTAGAGACAGAATCCAAAAAAAATATAATGTAGCTATTGCAGAATTAGATTATCAAGACAAATGGCAAAGAATAAAGATTGGAATTGTTACTCTAAATAGCCATAAAATAGTTGTAGAGCGCTTATTAAACAAAGTCATTCTGGATATCGAGGAAAACATTGAAGGAGAAATGATTACCAAACAAATACATTTCTTATAAAAAATATGCAATAAAGAAGGACTTTATGAGCAACAAAAAATAATATTACATAAGGAGGCATCTTTAACTCCGTGATATTTGAAGTTCCATCAAGTCAAATTAAAGAGGAAATGCCTGAGGATGACTTTGCTCCTACCCAAATGAAAATTTCTTTTCCCCAAGGGAAGAGCTGTATAAAATAAAAATGAACGAGACAAGGCGTCAAAAACGGGTTGCAAGCCTAATAAAAGAAGAATTGAGTCGCTTTTTAATAGAAGTCATTCAAGATACCTCCTCTGGCCTAATCACAATCACAAACGTCAGCATGAGCAAGGATTTAAAAACAGCAAAAGTTTATTTAAGCATGTATCAACATGATAAAGAAAACATGATTCTTGAAACTCTAAACAAAAGAAAAGGGTATTTAAGAAAATCTATTGCCTCAAAAATAAAATTAAAGTATAATCCCATGCTTATTTTTTCTATTGACCCATTTCTCAATTATGAAAAAAAAATTGATGAGATTATTAACAGTATAAAAAAAAATGAAAAAAAGCGCGGTTGACCTTATTTGCGAGAAAATTTTAGCCAGCCGCCGCATTGTTATTACTTCCCACCTTAGACCGGATGGAGATTCCATATGTACGAGCCTATCTCTATATTTTATAGGGGAGCAGTTAGGGAAGGAAATGGCAATCATAAATAAAGATAAAACCCCCTCCCCTTTCTCACGTTTCCCTGACATTGAAAAGATAAAAATCGGACTCATTCCTCCTAATTATTATGATTTAGTTATTCTTCTTGAATGCGCTGACATCTCACGTTCTGGCCAGAAGTATATACAAGATTATTATCTAATCAACATTGACCACCATTACTCCAATGATCTTTATGCGGATATTAATTGGGTCGATCCTGAAGCCTCCGCTGTTGCTGAATTAGCTTTCCAGCTTGCGGAAAAACTAAACATCTCATTCACTACTCAGATAGCAAACAACCTTTATTGTGCAATTGTCTCAGATACAGGTTCCTTCCAATTTTCAAATACAAGGGCAGAATCCTTTAAAGTATGTTTTGAGTTAATAAAGAAAGGAGCCGACCCATTTAGAATTTCCGAACTGTTATTCAATAACAATTCCCCAGAGAAAATAAAGCTTTTAGGGAAAGTCCTTTCTACTCTCAAGATGAAAGAGAACGGACAAATTGCTGTCATTTCCATGTTTAAAAAGGACTTATCGTCTCTTAATTTAACAGAGGTAGATACTGAAGATATCATAACATTAGCTCGATCTATTAAAGGAGTGCAAATAGTATTGTTTTTCAAAGAAATAGATAAAGATGTCTTTAGAGTAAGTGTCCGGTCAAAAGGCACGACAAATGCTGCTTTAGTAGCAGAATACTTTGGCGGAGGTGGCCATATTCATGCGGCCGGCTTCACAGTCTCCGGGGATTATAATAGTTTACTGAACGAAATTCCTAAGACTGTATTTGAGATTCTCAATAAAGCCTAAAATAATCTAAAATAAAAAATACTTTTTCTGAAAAAATAATCATGGATGGCCTAATCCTTGTTAATAAACCTCAAGGGTTAACCTCTCATGATATCGTAATTAAAATTAG
>DAOUSP010000227.1 GCA_030627155.1 Candidatus Aminicenantota bacterium | reverse complement strand
CAGGACATCTGGTCTGAAATCTATGGAAAATTGTTTCTGGAGGATGTATTTCAACTGGGCCCCACAAACTGGCACACAAATCCATGGGCAAGACTCCACCCAGAACAAGACCTTCTTCCATATTCATTGCATCCTATCAAGCTTCTGAGACCGGGAAAATTTACAGACGAGTTTGGCTTCAATGAGAAGGATACTCCTTACATACTAAGTGCTCATCACCAGACGGTCGGAAAACATGGAAAAGACATTGAAATAATCGCAACTTCTTTAGATGGAAAAGTGGTAGAAGCCATTGCCCATAAGCGCTATACAAATGTCCTCGGCGTCCAATTTCACCCTGAATTCCCAATTCTTTGGGACCAAACGAAAACATTCAAATTCACTCCTAAGGATAAAAAAGAAGTCTCTTTAAAAGAAATTCTCGAGGCCCACTTGCCAAGCATTGAATTTCATAAAAAAATCTGGCTCTGGTTCTGTGAAAAGCTGGAAGACTGCTATCAAAACAAACGATGATCAAGGGAAGTAAAAATGCTTATACTATAAATTTTTTCTTGATTATATCCTATAATTAAGATAGAATTAGTAAGAAAGGAGCTTACGATGAAACGCTTTTCTACTCCAAGAACCGCTCATTGTTCTGAAGGCTGCATGCGTTAATCCTGAGCATGATGTAAAACTGCTCCTTAAAAAAACAAGGCTCTGTTTGACAGATTTTAAATGTATAACAGGGCCTTTTTTTTATGAAGTAAGCACCTTTTTTTCGTTGCTCATCACAATAATGAGTACCTATAATATAGAAGTACTTTGTTAAGGAGCAATGATCGGATGAAGTTGAGGGGATGGAGGATGCGACTTTGAAGATTTAGCCTTTCTGCTTTTATCTACCCAGGTATCCATTATTATGATGAATAATTCGGGCTAATTATTTATCGAGGCGCAAATAATCTTCTTGATGATTTCTGAGGTGGAACATCCTTTGCGAAAAGGAACAATCATCACTTTTCCTCCAGCTTCTTCCACCTGTTTTCTTCCAACAACATCATCTGATTGCCAATCTCCTCCTTTAATCAGGACATCCGGCAATAGAGAAGCGATTATTTTTTGTGGAGTCTCTTCAGAAAACGAAGTAAGACAATCGATATGCTCGATGGCTTCTAATATTTCAAGCCTTTCCTTCAATGGAAAAATCGGCCGGGAAGGCCCCTTGATTTTTTGTATGGAATCGTCCGTATTTACGGCAACAATAAGGATATCTCCATGTTTTTTGGCCTCACAAAAAAGATAAACATGCCCGCCATGGAGGATATCAAAGCATCCGTTCGTGAAAACCACCTTCTTATTTTCGCTTTTCCATTTACGCCGAAATCTTATTATTTCATCGAGAGAAAGAATCTTTTGTTGTTTCATGAGGCCTCAAATCAATTAAAATAACAAGAGGTTTTATCTACTGCCTGATTATTTCTTTTCACTTTTTGATTTCATCTGTATTTCTGGAGAAAAATTCCATGAATGTTTGGGGCGGTAAATTCCCTCATCCTTGTACATAGAAGAAACCATAAAGGAATAAAGATTTCGATGATAATCATATGGATAACCATCCTTCTTATGAACCGCTATATCCAGATAATAAGTTCCGTTTATAAGGTTGAGCCGGTCAACCTTAAAAACCACCTTGCCTTCTCTGTTGATTTTAAATAGCTCATAATCCTCAAGATTCGTGTTTGTCCCATAACAACAAATCCCCTGTGAGTTAAAGATACCAACACCAAACACAAAATCTGTGATGGAGGAAAATGACTGGATATCTATTTCTATAACCATTCCTTCATCTGGTGAAAAAACATGTTGTTCCTTGCCGCTTCGGCTCTTAAGCCTGACTCTCTTTATTTCGACCTCGCGCCTTCCCCACCGGTTCTCGCGCCTACCTTCTTCCCAGTGTTGTTCCGTTTGCAATTCTTGCTGGCGCTTCTCAAAAGTTTCTTCATGTTTTCCCAGAACATCTTGAAGATAAGCATCCACTACTCTTTTCGGCTCCCCAATTGTCTGAATTCTTCCATTTTTTAGCCAAGCAACTCTATCACAAATCTTCTCCACTGTTGAAAGATCATGACTAACGAAAAGAATGGTTTTTCCCCTCCTGCGAAAGTCATTGATTCTGTCCAGGCACCTGGGAACAAATGATGCATCACCTACAGCAAGAACCTCATCGATGAGCAGAATATCGGGATTTACATTGACAGCTACGGAAAATCCGAGGCGCATATACATGCCTGAAGAATATGTTTTCACCGGCGCATCGATAAATTCCTCGAGTTCGGCGAATTTAACAATATCATCAAATTTTTCTTTGATTTCCTTCTTTGTAAGCCCCAGCATGATTCCATTTATAAAAACATTCTCCCGGCCAGTGATCTCAGGGTGAAACCCTGCTCCAAGTTCAATTAGCGCTGAAACCTTGCCACGGACAGATACCCGCCCAGAAGTCGGCTTGGTGATACCTGCAATCACTTTTAAAAGAGTACTTTTTCCCGAGCCATTCTCTCCAATTACTCCAAAGGATGTTCCATTTTCTACATTAAATTGAACATTATCTAAAGCAGTCACTGTTTCATCGGGCTTTAAAGAACTAAAGAAATCTCCTTTTAACAATGCACTCTTAAACGTTTTAAAACGATGGCGGGATGAGTATTTTTGATAAATTCGTGACACCCTATCAACTTCGATAGCAAGCACTTATACCTCCTCAGGAAAAGACTCCCGGAGTCTATCAAAAAT
>DAOUSP010000139.1 GCA_030627155.1 Candidatus Aminicenantota bacterium | reverse complement strand
TCAGGGATAATCATAAAGCAATTTCCTACGCAAGGTTTCCGTATACAAAAAAGAAATCTGATTACTTTGGAGGTCAGTAAATAATGATAAAAATTGCTCCTTCGATTCTTTCGGCAGATTTTACAAAAATTGAAGAGGCGGTTAAAATGGCAGAAGAATCAGGGGCGGATGTCATTCATATCGACATTATGGACGGACATTTCGTTCCAAATCTGACTTTCGGCCCTCAGCTTGTCGCTTCCTTAAAAGAAAAAACTTCCCTCCCTTTAGATGTTCACTTAATGGTGGAAAATCCGAGCAAATTTATTCCTCTATTCCATGAAGCTGGAGCAGATTGGATATCCATCCACGTTGAGGCGTCTTTGCATCTTCATAAAGATATTAGTCTTATAAAGGAATTAAATAAAAAAGCCGGCCTTGCACTAAACCCAGCTACTCCACTTCACATGATAAGTGAAATCATCGAAGAATTAGACTTTGTGCTTCTTATGACAGTAAACCCCGGATGGGGTGGTCAGGAATTCATTGATTCATGTCATGGTAAAATCGCCCGTTTGAAAAATTGGATAAAAGAACTGGAGCTTGATATTCCGATTGAAATTGATGGAGGAGTAAAACTTGAAAACGTCGAACAAATATTAAAAGATGGTACAGACATATGTGTTATTGGTTCAGGTATTTTCAAAGAAAAAAACCCACGGGAAATCCTTATTAAAATAAAAGAATTGGCAAAAAAATACGCATAACCATGATTTGTATTGTAACAGGAGCTGCAGGTTTTATTGGTTCGCATCTTTGTGAAAAACTCCTTGATATCGGGCATTCCGTCATAGGAATAGACTCTTTTACTGATTTTTACCCCAAATATATCAAGGAGCAAAATATCAGGCCTCTACTGAAAAAAGGTAAATTTGAATTCATTGCAAAAGACATCCATGAATACGACCTTTCGAAACTGATGAAAAAAGCAGGATGTGTTTTTCACCTTGCTGCCCAAGCTGGAGTAAGGACAAGTTGGGGACAGAATTTTTCTATTTATACTAAAAACAATATTGAAGCTACACAAAAACTTTTAGAAGCTGCAAAGGACGTAACACTCGAAAAATTCATATATGCCTCCTCCTCTTCTGTCTACGGGTTTTGCCCAGAGCTTCCAATGGTAGAGACAAGCCCCTGTTTTCCCTACTCTCCTTATGGAGTAACAAAGTTAGCGGCTGAAAACCTGTGTAATCTTTATTTCAGGAATTATGAAGTTCCTTGTGTTTCTTTGAGGTTTTTCACTGTATATGGCCCTGGACAACGCCCAGACATGGCATTTCATAAATTTTTTAAAGCCATAATAGATAATAAACCAATATCGATTTATGGGGATGGAAAACAGACAAGAGATTTCACTTATATAGATGATATAATCGAAGCAAATGTAGCTTCTCTTACCAGAGGAAAGCCCGGAGAAATCTATAATTTAGGTGGAGGAAACAGAAAGAAATTGGAGGATATCTTACCAATCTTAGAGAAAGTCACTCAGAAAAAAATAAAAATCACCTGGGAAGGACGGCAGTTGGGCGATGTCCCCCATACATTTGCAAATATTGAAAAGGCCAGAAAAGAACTTAACTTTCAGCCTAAAACAAAGGTTGACGATGGCCTCGAAGAAGAATGGAAATGGATTCAAAAACTCTATTTATCTTAGCTAAAGAAATAAAAACGTTCATTTATAAAGGAAAAATAAAATGAAAAAGTTCATTATTGTTCTAATTATTCTCATTGTAATCTCTATAATGTGGGTTGGCTGTCAAAAGAAAAAGGTAGAAATCAGTCCTGAAGTCTTATCATCAGACGAAGCCCTCTATAAACTTGGCGAAAAGTTTATCAAAAAAGACCCAGAAAAAGCACGGCTTTACTTTAGGCAGATAATCGATTCCTTTCCAAAAAGTTTCTATGCACAAAGGGCAAAATTAGCCATTGCCGACTCTTATTTCCAAAAAGGCGATGAAGGAAGCTTAATAATCGCTTCATCTGAATACAGGGAATTTATTTCTCTCTATCCATATAGTCCATCAGCTGCCTATGCACAATATCAAATCGCCATGACTTTTTATAAAAAAATTCTAAAACCAGGAAGAGACCAAACAAAGACAAAGCAAGCTCTGGCTGAATTCAAAAAAGTTATTACTAATTATCCTTTAAGTGAAGAAGCTAAATTATCTGAAGAAAAAATCAAAGATTGCGAAGAACGATTGGCAGAGCACATCCTGCAAATAGCAGAACATTATTACAAGATTAGATCCTATAGAGCATCAGTAAGCCGGCTGAATGATATTATTACAGAATACCCTAATTACTCAAAAATGGATAAAGTCTACTACTATCTTGGAGACTCATATTACAAAAGTAATAACATTGATCAATGTATTCCCTACTTTACTAAGCTCATATCAGATTTCCCAAAGAGTAAATACGCTAAAAAAGCAAAAGACAAGATGGAAAAAATGGAAAAAACCAAAAAAGACGAAAAGACTCAACCCGAGAAAAAATAAATCATAAGCTTATAAAGATGAAGGAGGTTTTTATGAAAAAAACATTATGCCTATTGATAGCAGTCTTATTTTTTATTTCTATGAACTGCTTCATCTACTCTAATCCCTCCAAAGGGGACGAACTTTCAAGCTTCTTAGTCACATCTGGCCTTGGCTTTGAATATTTCAATCGTACTGTTAGCTGGGATGAAGACACATACTCATCCAAACTCAAATCTTATATATTCTTATTCAACATGACTTTTGAAATCCAAGAAGGTTTATTTTCTAACATTATCATTGGCTACTCTCTAAGCGATTTTAATTCTTTGGTGTTCCGGCAACTTCCTATTTCAATCGAACTTGACGTTGGAAATATCAGTGGAATTCTTTTTGGAGGTGAAATCAGAAAAACATTGTATTATTTTAGCGATTTTGAGATAGAAACCATGGGTCAGCTTGTCTATTATATGGGGACACAAAAAGAATGGGACATTCCTGGCTTAGCTGTTAAAGGAAAGGCCACAGGTAAGTCAAAGTGGATGAGGGCTCAGGTAGGCCCTATTTTAAAATATACTGGGATAAAGGATTTTACCCCTTATCTCTTTGTTAACTATAACCCTTTATGGGGAACATTCTCAATGGAAGAAAAAATCATTGAGTTAGTAAAGACAGAAGATAAAAAGATTTCAGGAAAAAGCCGATTTGGCATTGCCTTTGGAACACTCTATCAGATGAGTGATTCTTTCCAGATAAAAGCAGAATTAAATATCTTGCCCTATAAAGACGGAATAGATTCAGGCCTTTTCCTAAACGCCACATATACATTTTAAGTTTAAATGGAGGAATACATGAAAACAAAGAAAACTATTTTTATTTTGATACTGGGTCTTGTTTTTGTTTTCCTCGTAAACTTCAAGCACATACGAAAATCAACAATAAATCAAAAAGACTCTGTTGATCAATTAAACAAGATCCAAACATTTAATAGCGGCCTTCCCTTTAAACTTAAAGAACAGAAATTTGCCCCTGACCAAATTCTTGTCAAATTTAAACCTACTCTTTCTGACCCTTTTGTAGAAGCTACTATATCCGCATATCAATCGAAAAGACTCAAAAGAATCCCAAAGCTCAATATCTATCAAATCCAGATACCAGAAAGCATGACAGTTGAAGAAATGCTTTTCATATTGAATCAAAACCCTGATGTTGAGTATGCAGAACCTAATTACAGGGCTTATATTGCTGTAACACCAAATGACACTTTTTTCAAATACCAATATGCTTTATATAACAAAGGCCAGGAAATTGGCCAAATCCCTGGAGACCCCAAAGGAAAACCAAGATCTGATATAAAAGCAACCGAATCCTGGGAAGAAACAAAAGGAAATGAAAGCGTGTTAATCGCTATTATTGACACAGGTATTGATTTTGACCACCCTGATTTGAAAAACAAAATTTATTCAAGTGGATATGATTTTGCTAACGAAGATTCTGATGCGACTGACGATCACGGCCACGGAACACATGTAGCTGGAATCGCTTCAGCTGATACAAATAATTCTGAAGGAATGGCGGGTGTTGCCTGGAACTGTAAAATTCTGCCTATAAAGGTTATGGATGAGGAAGGCAGTGGTTATTATAGCTGGATAATCGATGCCATACGGTGGGCAGCAGATAATGGAGCTTCTGTGATTAACCTCAGTTTAGGCGGAGATGAATCATCAAAGGCATTAGAAGAAGCGCTTCAATATGCCTATGAGAGAGATGTTGTGATTATTGCTGCAGCAGGAAATGAAGCTGGTTCTGTTCTTTATCCTGCTGCCTATGATGCTTATTGCCTTGCTGTTGCTGCATCAGATTATAATGATTCCCGCACAGAATGGTCCAAT
>DAOUSP010000239.1 GCA_030627155.1 Candidatus Aminicenantota bacterium | reverse complement strand
TCCAGTAGCTGGTTCAGATTCAATAGAAGCCAGGTTTTTCCCTGAAGACAAACTTCCTGAAATTGTTTTTTCAAGTCACAGGCGATTGATTCAAGATGCCCTCAACCAAAAAGCGCGATGAAACTCAATTAGAGCCCTTTTTCTGTTTCAGTTTGACTTCACAAAAAAAGTGTGAATAAAATACAGCAAAATTAAAGGAGGCACGATACCGATGGATATAAACAATCCGAAGGGCATTTTGATTCATTCTGACGGGCTTTCAAGGCGAGACTTTGTGAAGTATCTGCTTGCCGGCTCTACTCTTTCTGTGGCTGCATTAAACAAATTGAATGCAGCTGTTTATCAGAGCATTACTTCCCTTAATCAAAAATACATCAAGGATGAATCTCCTGATGGCATCTATTGGGATGCGCTTCAGAAACATTTCTTATTCCAGGATGGCATTGTCATGATGAATAATGGGACTATTGGCCCAATGCCCAAGCCAGTCTTTAACACACTTATAAAAATTTTCAAACTTCAGGTTACAAATCCCTATGATTGCTATAATTTTATTCCGGGAAAAAAGGAAGAGGTGCGTACGAAACTGGCCAAGTTTATTGGTGCATCTCCCGAAGAAGTTGTCATAACAAGGAACACTACCGAAGGAATAAATTTCGTTGTTAATGGCTTGGATTTAAAAGAGGGAGATGAAGTGCTCCTTTCGAACATGGAACATCCAGGAGGAATCTGTCCGTGGGAATTAAAAGCTAAAAGATATGGAGTAATAATCAAGGAAGTTGAGATTGGGCTTCCTCCAAAAAGTACGGAAGAGTTTGTCGATTCATTTCGAAAGGCCATAACTCCTAAGACAAAAGTCATTAGCATCAGTCACACAGTTTATATTTCCGGGCTAATTTCCCCTGTGAAAGAATTATGCCAGATGGCACATGATAAAGGGATTCTTGTTCTTGCCGATAGCGCACACGGAATCGGGATGCTGGATTTGAATATGAAGGAATTAGGAGTGGATTTTTTTGCCACAAGCCCTTACAAATGGCTTGGTGCGTCAACTGGCGTTGGAGTTCTATATGTGCGTAAGGAGGTTCAAGATAAACTTTGGCCGACAATTGCTTCTTCTGGATGGAATACTAATGAAGGTGCCCGTAAGTTTGAAACATTAGGACAGAGAGCAGATGCTCTTATGATTGCTCTCGGTGAAGCAGTAGATTTCCAGGACGCTATCGGAAAACAAAGGATTGAGAGACGGATTAAATCCCTTGCTGGCTACCTGAAGCAGGAATTGAAGAAAATCCCAGGAGTGAAACTGCACACATCTGAAGACCCTTATCTCAGTGGAGGACTGACAGCTTTTTCTATTGCAGGAGTAGAATTGCAGAAAATAGTCGATTATGTCAGGGAAAAATATAATATCGTGGTCAGGACGGTTGGGAGCAAAGAAAAAGGAACATACGGCATAAGAGTTTCCACTCCTATCTATGTTTCATTTAATCATGTGGATATGTTTGTTAAAGGAGTAAGATACCTGACAAGTAGAAGATAGCCGACAAGAAGCAAAAAAATAGGTTTAAAGATTTAGCCCTTTTTCTTATTCACCAGATTTTATTACAAATAGACAGATGGATCTATGTGATAAGGATGGGGAGACCCGGATCCATAATTACCTGTACAGTCCAGCTTTGTCCCATTTCCGGATAATGTCTTCGATTAATTCTGCCACACGGTTGTTTACTTTATTGAAATATTCTTTTGCCTGTTTCACATCAAAGGTTGGATATCCCTGGCCCTTTTTATAAAGGCCTATAGAAGAGGGGACAGGGACAGCATACCAGGAGTTCCCTATAGCATTAGGAGTTGCCATATCTTTGTCATATCGTTCCGGGTGGATATGCTCAGGGAGTATTGCTTGTATATAAGCTGTTTCATTGTTTCCAGCATGACCGCCTTCATCTCCAAAAACTTCCAGTGTTTCCTCTATGACAAGACTCCACCAGTTTACAATCAATATGCGCACCCGGCATTCATTCGAGATTTCTGCTGTGGCTTTTTGAAGTAGGCCAGTGTTTCCTCCATGACCGTTAAGAATGATGATGTTTTTAAATCGGTTGCCAGCAAGGCATCTTAAAATGTCTTTCACAAAAGGCAGATATGCTTCTGCAGAAATTGAGACTGCGCCAGGGAATGCCTGCATGGCTGGAGTTACACCGTAATTAAGTGTTGGTGCAATTATAGCATTTAAGCGCTTTGCAATATTTCTGCTTATGGCTTCAGGTGCAATACTGTCTGTTCCGTTGGGAATGACGCCATGAGGTTCGATAGAGCCTACTGGCAGAAGCACTGTCTCTATTTTGTTCGGGACATACTCCTGAAATTCCTGCCATGTGATAAGATTCATTTCCCTGGTCGTTGGGCCTTCGCTCTTTTGGCCAGAAAGGCAGTGCACCGCCAGAAGGAAAACAGCCACAAGAATAAATAGTAGAGATTTTAGTGATTTCATCGTTTATCCTCCTTACAAAGATGTTATCTTATTTGGCTCTAATTTAAAATATCAAAAATCATGGGATTACAAACTATGAAATCTTTGGCGCT
>DAOUSP010000111.1 GCA_030627155.1 Candidatus Aminicenantota bacterium | reverse complement strand
GTCTACGTCCGTCCAGTAGTCTTTTTCATTAAAACGGTGAATATAACGTTCAAAGTTTATCCCCCAAGCCTGGTTTTCCTTCGACGAAAATCTTAATGATTTGAAAGGAATGGCCATCTCGGCGGTCCATCCGTCACTGCGGATAACGGCACCGGATTTCCATATTGTTTCAATGGAATTTTTTTGGACTCCTTTTGGATTTACGGTAAAACTAATACTCGTCCTCTTATCATTGTATGTATCCAGGATCACTGTGATCGAATCATTATTCTCGTAATCATTGCGTGGAGTAAGCTCTGCCCAAATCCTTTCCGGATGAGTGTCTTTCAACAGGAAGGCAAAATATATGTTTTTTTGGTCATAAGCTGCCCAGACAAACGTTTCTTCCGAGGCCTTTTCTCCATTGATAGGATCATACTGGAAAAATCCAGAGACAGGTTGAATATTCTTCCAACAGCTGTCTTCAATAAGACCGTCTATTTTCGGAGGACTTTCAATGCGGGATAAATGGATAATTTTTGCATGATCCTGACTGAAAATGTGAGGAACATACAAAAACAGTATGAAAAAAATGCCTGTTGATATGATTAGATTATTTTTATGAAACATTAAGCTCTCTCCTCGAATTATTAAAGCAATGCCGAAGTACTGTCCTTCTGTTTTTTATTTCTTTAGACGATAAAATTTTAGATTTCTTCCTTATTTAGAAAAACGAGTTCTATAATCAGCGTTTTCTCTCACCATCATAGCATTATTAAAATTTTCTACAAATTTAACCAAGGGGATTGAAGAGTTTGGGATGATTGGCGGCCTCAAGAATTTATCTATTATCAATAAGTTAAGCCAAAATTCCACACCGAAAATCGACTTAAATAAAAAATTTATTGGGTGCTCATTTCCCACATTTTCCTTGACAAAGGGCAATAATAGTCTTATATTATTATTGAAAATGATTATCATTAACATTAAGAGGAAATAAAATGCCAGGACCTTATAAATGGAGGCACAGGTTTCAAGGATATGTTTGCCGCTGGACTCTTCCTCGGGAAGCTATCCTCGATCTCTTAAGTCGGACTTCTAAGCACATGAGTGCCAAAGAAATCTATGCCACTCTTTACAGCATGTATCCGGGAATCGGACTAACAACGGTTTACCGAACTTTAGACTTACTGGTTCGTTCGGGAATGATCAATAGACTATCATTCGGTGACGGGCAAAACCGTTACGAGTTTAGATCGGGTAAAAAAGAGGAACATCACCAGCATCTCATATGCACAAAGTGCGGCAGAATCATTGATTGCAGCGATCTTTTTACCGAGCAACTGGAATTATTAAAAAAAGCTGAGGATGTTTTAACCAAAAAATACAATTTCACAGTCCTTGATCACAACATCGAATTCTATGGACTGTGCGAAAAATGCAAAAAATCTTAAAAATATCATGAAAAGGAGGTAAACAAAATGCCAAGAGGAGACAGAACAGGACCTTTGGGACTTGGCCCGATGACTGGACGTGCTATGGGGTACTGCGCTGGTTATCCCACACCAGGTTTTATGAACCCGTGGCCAGGGATTGGATACGGACGAGGGCCAGGATTCGGAAGAGGATTCGGTATGGGAAGAGGCATTGGATTTGGAAGAGGCCGTGGCTGGGCCCGTGGAGGATTTTGGCGCTTCGGTGGATATCCTTATCCTCCCGTGATGCCTTATGGGGATCCTTACACAATGCCTTATGGATCGCCCTCTCCTTCCTTAACTAAAGAAGAAGAGGAATCATTCCTTAAAGACCAGGCCAATATTCTCGAAGAGCAGCTTGCCCAAATTAACAAAAGTCTCGAAGAACTCAAAAAACAAGATAAAGAGAAAAAATGAGAAACAGGTGGATGTACTATATGACAGGACTGCCGGGTTGGATGCGGTTCGGATTTTCTCCTGGATGGATAGGAAGAAGTCCAACAGGATTAGGACCTGCGGCTCAATATCTGATGTATGGAACTGGGCCAACTCCTCAGATGAATTATGCCGGGCAGTTTGGACAGGGTTCTTACCAATCTATGCCTGGATTTACTCAATTCGGATTGCCAAGTTGGTATGATCCATGGGTTGCCGTTAAACTTACAGCGGAGGAGGAGCTTTACTTATTAAAAGTCGAAGCAGAGCAGCTGGAGGATGAATTTTCTGGCATAGAGAGAAGAATTAAAGAAATAGAAGGAGAAAAAAAATGAAAATCGCAATTACCGCTTCAAGCCCTGAGCTTTCTAGCCCAGTTGACCCAAGGTTTGGGAGATGCCCCTATTTTATACTTATTGATCCTGAGATCATGAAGTTTGAGGCTGTGGAAAACCCCAATGTTTCTTCTCCAAGCGGAGCAGGCATTCAGTCCGCACAACTTATTGCAAACAGTGGAGCAAAAGCCTTGCTTACAGGAAGCTGCGGGCCAAATGCATTTCAGATTCTTCAAGCAGCAGGCGTCGAAGTCCTTGTAGGTGTTACAGGAACTGTCCAAGAAGCTGCCCAGAAATACAAATCAGGCCAACTTCAACCTACGGCTCAGGCGAATGTTCCCTCTCATTTCGGCATGGGAATGGGAGGAGGCAGAAAATATTACAAAAAGAATTGAAGAGCTTGAGAAAAAAAAATAGAATAGAGTATACTGAATTCTTTTTAATCGGCTTAATCCAGTAAAAAGAAATCATCATGCAGTAGAGGGTAAGGTTAACGAGGAAATCGTTAAAGACTCAATTTATTGCTTTATGGATAAAGAAGCTCAAGAGGATAAAGCTGAAACAAACAAAAGGAGTTAAAAATGAAAGTGGCTATTTCTACAGATCAAGGATATGTCTCGGCACATTTTGGCCGCTGTCCATCTTACACAATTGTTGAAATCAAAGAAGGAAAAATCCTGAACAGGGAAGAAATTCCTAACCCTGGTCATCAACCCGGCTTTCTCCCTCAATATCTTTCTGAAAGAGGTGTAAGCTGCATCATTGCCGGTGGGATGGGACACCGGGCAAAAGATTTGTTTTTCCAGAAAAATATCGAAACAATCAGCGGGGTGGAGGGGACAATCGATGAAGTTATCAGCAAATTCATAAATCAGGAGCTTAAGGCAGGAGATGATTTATGCGGCCACAGGCATGGAAAAGTCAGCCCTTTTACCCATGAATACTCTCCTGGAGCCGTGCCTCACAAGTCAGGAGACAGAATTTGTATAACATCTAAGGGAACGAGCCTTGATGCAGAAGTTGATCCTGCCTTTGGCAGAGCACAGTACTTTCTATTAATCAATCCAGAGACAATGGATGTGGAAGTTCTTGAAAATACGAACAAAGATGCGGCTCAGGGAGCAGGTATTCAAACAGCTCAGCTTATCTCTGAAAAAAACGTCAAAACCATCCTCACAGGAAGTTGTGGACCCAATGCCCAGAGAGTTCTTCAATCCTCTGGAATTACCGTCATAACGGGCATAACCGGAAAAGTCAAAGAAGCTCTCTCAGGATACAAGATGGAGCTCGAATAATGACGAGCATAAAAGAGGAAATGGAGCAGGAAAAAATAAAAGTCTCCCAAACTTTAGCTAAAATCAAAAACAGGCTTCTCGTTTTCAGCGGAAAAGGGGGAGTTGGAAAGAGCACGGTGGCGGCCAATCTTGGCCTTGCTTTTGCCCGGAAAGGGATGAAAGTCGGGCTTCTGGATGTGGATATCCACGGCCCGAATCTGGCCAAGATGCTTGGAGTTGAAAACAAAAGTCTGGATGCTTCTCCCAGAAGGATAAAACCCGTCCCCATTAATGACAATCTCAAATTAGTCTCCATGGCGTTCCTGCTGCAGGATCCTAACACCCCTGTTATCTGGCGCGGGCCTATGAAGATGAAAGTCATTCAGCAATTTTTAGGGGATGTTGATTGGGGAGAACTGGACTGGATGATTATTGATTCTCCTCCAGGTACAGGAGATGAGCCCCTTTCTGTTGCCCAGCTCATCCCCGCCACGGGGGCCATAATTGTAACGACCCCTCAAGAACTATCTCTCATGGACTCACGAAAAGCTGTCGCTTTTGCTCGAAGACTCAATCTTAAAATTTTTGGCATTATAGAAAATATGAGCGGAATGGTCTGCCCCCAGTGTGGCAAAAAAATAGATCTTTTTAAAGAAGGGGGTGGAGAAAAAATAGCCTATGAATTGAAAGTTCCTTTCCTGGGAAAAATTCCCATTGACCCTCAAATCGTCACCCTGGGAGATAGAGGGAAGTCTTTTATCGACTCGCTTCCCGATTCGAATGCAAGCCATGCATTTATGAAAGTAGTGGAAAATATTATAAAATAAAGGTAAATATTTCTGATTTCTTTCAGAAAAGGAGTCATTCAGGAAAAAAGATTACGCTTCCATGATTATCTCAGTTGCAAGTGGTAAAGGAGGAACGGGAAAGACTACAGTTGCCGTCAATCTGGCTCTTTCTATCAAGAAAAGCCATCCTGTCCAATTTTTAGACTGTGATGTCGAGGAGCCCAATGCTCATTTTTTCTTGAAGCCAAACATTTCTGAAAGCCCACCTGTTTTTCTTCCTGTGCCTGAAGTCATCGAAGAAAAATGTACCTATTGCGGAAAATGTGCCGAGGTCTGTGCCTACAATGCTATAGCCGTTCTTAAAGATACTGTCCTGGTTTTTCCTGAACTCTGTCACGGATGTGGGGGATGTCAACTTCTCTGTCCTGAAGGAGCTATAAGAGAAATAGGAAAGAGAATCGGAATAATCGAATTCGGCTCAAGCGACAATCTTCAGTTCATCCACGGAAAACTCGACATAGGCCAGGCAATGTCTCCTCCTCTTATCAGGGCGGTAAAAAAACATATTAATCACACACGCACAGTAATTATCGATGTTCCCCCAGGAACATCCTGTCCGGTTATAGAAGCTGTCAAAGGGAGCGATTTTGTTCTTCTTGTGACCGAGCCAACGCCTTTCGGCCTCAACGACCTTCAACTGGCTGTAGAAACGATGGAGGAATTAGTAATTCCTTTCGGAGTAATCATAAACCGTGCAGATATCGGGGACAGAAAAGTCCAGGATTATTGTGAAAAGGAAAATATTCCTGT
>DAOUSP010000010.1 GCA_030627155.1 Candidatus Aminicenantota bacterium | reverse complement strand
GTGCTACTTTATTATCTACGGGAACATCATAAAAAGTTAGAACTTTGTAGAATAGTCCCCGCCAGATATATACTTTATTTTAAACTCGTTCCCTTATTTTTTCTTTCCAGTCCCTTTACAATAATTTCACCGTAAATCAATAGAATATGAGAATGTGAGAATGTGAAAATGCTAAAGGGGTCAAATCTTACATTATTACATTATCTGTAGTAGTAAAGCATAAATGCCAGTGACCCCTTTTCCTTTTCAGGTTGACAAAAATTGCCAATCTGCCGTATACTTTATAATGTAAAAAAGAAGGTTATGAAGACGGGGGCGAACTGGATTCGACGGAGACAATGAGACAGAGGTTGCATGTCGAGGTCCCACCCACCTCGGTAAAAAGGTGGACTCAAGTAAGTGCAGAACAACTGCCTGTTGCTGCCTAACATGTAGGCATGCCGTCTCTCTTGTGCTCTCCTGCGGCACTTGAGAGGCGTCGACGAGCAGGATAGCGAGTCATGTTTGTCTTGAGCATGGCAAGCGAAACAATGTCAGGGCTGGTTTCAAGGAACCTTTCCTCTTCAGGACCTTAGAACGAGAATGAGGAAGAGGATAAACATGTAGATGCCTCGAGTTGAATGTCTTCGGACGCGGGTTCGATTCCCGCCGCCTCCAAAAACAGTCAATTGGTGAATGGAAGAAAACGTATAGATGCGAAGAGAGAAGTTCAGTAGACTGACAATTTTATTTTTTATATTTTTACTGCCCATTTTTCTTTTCTCTCAACGCCAACCTCTCTTAAAGATATCTGTAAAAGACCTCCCTGGATTTAGCCGTGTAATCATCGAGTCGCCTTCTCCTTTGAGCGCCAATATTGAGAAGGCAGGTTCTTTTCTTGCAGTTAAAATGAGAGCAGACGTGGCTTTCCGTATTCAGCGAAAACCCTTCAGAAGTAAATTTATAAAATCCTTGGGATGGTCAAAAGGCCAGGATTTTTATATGCTTACTGTTCAAACAGAATCCCCTGATTTCTGGTATGATTCTTTCCGAATCCCCAACCCTCCACAGCTTATCATTGATATAAGCTCTGAAAAGAAAACAGAAAAAGAGCAGCCACTGGCAGAGAAAAAAAAGATTCCTTCAAACACAGAGAAACAAGGATTGAGTTACAACCAAGAAAACCAGAGCTCAAATAATTCTGGTCCATTTGGGATGAAAACCGTTGTCATCGACCCCGGACATGGGGGCTTGGAAAGCGGAGCAAAGGGGAAGTTCGGGGCTTTAGAAAAAGACATAACATTGGATATTGCTCTCAAGTTGAAGGAAATCATCAAAAAGAATATGGCTTACCGCGTTGTTCTCACAAGAGAAAAAGACACCTATGTTTCTTTAGAGAGCAGGGCTTCTGTTGCTAATAATAACAGGGCCTATCTGTTTATAAGCATTCATGCAAATAGTTCATACCGCAAAAAAGCCAGTGGCTCTGAGACTTTTTTTCTAAGTCTAAATGCAACGGATGAAGAAGCGAGGCGGCTGGCGTATCTGGAAAACAATTCTTCAGAGCTTGACGGCAGGATTGCTTCAGATAATGGAGATGATATAAAGATGATTTTGTGGGATCTTGCTCAGTCATCCTATTTAAAACAAAGTAGCCAACTGGCTGAATGCATCCAGAGAGAACTCAACGCTCTACTTCACACGGCAAATAGAGGGATTAAGCAGGCGCCTTTCAAAGTGTTGACAGGGGTAGCTTGCCCAGCTGTTCTGGTGGAAGTGGCATTCCTTTCTAACCCGGATGAAGAGAAAAAGTTATTGACTGAAGGATTTCAGAAAAATGTGGCGCGGGCCATCTACCGCGGGTTAATGAATTTTTTAAAGTTTTACTCCAAAGAATGAAGAATCAGGATGGAAAAGAAGAAACTTATACCACTTGGATTGCTTTTTATTCTGCTGATTATTCTTATGGTCATCTTTTTTCGTAGTGGCGGAAAGGAAAAAATAAAGCCGCTTCCTGTGGCCTCTTCCTATGAATTGGGGCCTCAAGCCAAAGAATCCCAGGAAATAAAAAAGATAGTCCTTTTTTTTCTTTCTGAAAAAGATGAACTGCTTCATCCTGAAGAAAGAGAAATCCATGCTGGAACTTCCCTTGTTCTCCAGGCCCGTCAGGCGATGATGGAGCTTATGGGAGTTTCTCAGAACGGCTACATTTCTCCATTTCCTTTGGAGACAAAACTTAGGGAGCTCTTTATCACCGGAGACGGAATCGCATATGTGGATTTTTCCAAGGAGCTCCAGGAAGGCCATCCTTTAGGTTCTTCAGCAGAAATTTTGACGATATTTTCCATTGTGGATACTCTTACGTATAATTTCAAAGCCATTAAGAAGGTTTTTATTTTGCTTGATGGAAGGGAAAGAGAAACCTTAGGAGGGCATATTGATCTGAGCCGGCCTTTTTTGCCGCAATATGATTTTATAGCTAAACGCTAAATAAGAATTTCCCATTTTTAAAGCAATGATTGAATAGTGTCATTTATGAAAAAATTAACCAAAGTTGTGATTGTTGGTTTTCCCAATGTGGGAAAGTCAACATTGTTTAACCGCCTCTTGAAGGAAAAGAAGTCTCTTGTTCATTCTTTACCTGGGATGACAAGGGATCAGGTTTCTGCATTATGCACATTAGAGGGAAAGACTTTTATTCTTGTGGATACAGGGGGATTCTTTGACTTTAAGGATGACCCGATCTCTTCTCTTGTGCGGCAAAAAGCATGGGAAGCCTCTAATGATGCGGATATTCTGATATTTATGTGCGATGGAAAAAGAGCGTTGACTCCTGGTGAGGAAGAACTATGCCTTTCTTTAAAAAAAATGAACAAGCCCTTATTTATTGTTATTAACAAGATAGATTCTATTCAGGAAGAGGGGAAGATAGGAGATTTTTTTAGACTTGGAGATGTTATAACGATTTCTGCAGAACATAAGAGAAATTTAGAGCTCTTCAAGCAGCGCCTGTGGGAAACCATCCCATCTTCTCCGCAAAAAGAGATAGAAGAAAGTCTTTTAAGACTTGCTATTATCGGTCGCATTAATGTAGGAAAATCCTCAATCATCAACAGGCTTTGTGGCCAGGAGAAATTAATTGTGAGTGAAATTCCTGGAACTACGCGTGACAGCATTGACACTCTAATCAGAAGGGAGAAAAAGCAGTATTGTCTTGTTGATACAGCAGGTATCCGCAAGATGGGCCGTACTCGTGATAAGCGGGAAAAAGCCAGTATCATAAAAGCAAAGAAAGACATAGGCCTTGCAAACATTGTGTGTTTAGTCCTTGATGCTCAAGAATTTCCTACGCGCCAGGATACAGCTGTTGCTCATTTGGCCCATGAATCAGGCAAGCCATTACTTATTGTGATAAATAAGTGGGACTTGATTGAGAAGCACTCAGGCTCAGTCGAGGAGTTTAAGGAAAGAGTCTATGAAAAGCTTCATTTTGTTTCATATGCTCCTATGCTGTTCGTTTCCGCACTTACGGGGAAGAGAGTTGTGAAAATTCTTGACCTTGTAGAAGATGTATACGACAATGCATGTAAAAAAATTTCGACATCACAATTGAATGATTTTTTAGCATGGATAAACGTTCATAACCCTCCTGTTTCTACGAAAAGGAAAAAGATTAAAATAAAGTATATGACGCAAATAGGGATTCTGCCTCCCGCGTTTGTTCTATTTACACATTCTCGTAATTCTTTTGCGCCGTCTTATGAAAAATATTTTATACATTGTTTAAGGGAAAGATTTGGTTTCCGTGGAACTCCACTATGGTTGTTTTTAAGAAAAAATTAAGGATAAATATTTCTTATCTGGATAAATTCATGATAGGTGCGTGAGGTGATCCCTGTGGAAAACTCAGGTTAAAAAACATGCATATGAAGTTCCGCAGAGCTTTTCTTTTTCTTGACTTTAATAATGTATTCTATTATAAATTTATTTTTAAAAGAAAAAGCATTAAATTTAAGGAAAGGACTTGAAGATAAAGGAGGTCATGATGTTTCGTAAAGGAATAAATATTGTTCTGTTGGCCATTCTTGCCATGGCAATAGTTTTTATCTCCACAGATTGCAAGAATCTCAAGGTCAGCAACCTCAAAGCCAACTATCATTTTTCAAAGGCAAATAGTCTTTTCAGCGACAATCAATATCGCAAGGCGATTGAAGAGTATGAGCTGGCTTTAAGCTTTAATCCAGATCTTATTGAGGCATACAGGTTCTTAGGAGAATGCTACAAAAGTCTTTATCGGCCTGGCGTGGAGACAGAAGATAACCTGAATAGAGCCGAGAAAGCTTTGGAAGCATTGAAAAAAGCATATGATATTGACCCTAATAATAAGAATATTATTTATTCCCTCGGAGATATGTTCGACAAGATGAGGAACTTTGAAGAAGCAGAGAAGTATTATATGAAAATTGTAGAGATGGAACCAACCAATATGGGAAACTATTATGTAATTGCTGACTTCTATAAAAAATATGCTGGAGAAAGAGAAGAGCTTGCGAGTAGAGCCGAGGAAATGTATCTGCGAAGGATTGAAACAGACCCAGAAAATCCTCAGGGATATGCTTATTTAGCTAAATTTTATGAAGAACTCACTCCAATTCCAGAGTTTGATAAAGCCAACGAATGCCATGAAAAACGCCTTCAGCTTGAGCCAGATAATGCTCAAGTATGGTTATCTAAAGGAATCAATCGATGGGCTAAAGCTTACCGCCTTCCTACTCTCCCTGTTCCTGAGAGGATTAAGTTAGCAGAGGAAAGCGAAAAGGCATTGGAGAAGGCAAGCGAATTAGATCCATCTTATCCAGAACCATATTCTTATCTCAGTGTTCTCTATAAAAGTGTTTTTGCAAAACTCTATCCTGAAAGAGCCAAAAGATATGAAGAAGACGCCGATAGATATGCTGCAAAATTTCAAGAGCTAAGAAAAAGAGTAATTGAGAGAGAAAAGCTCGAAAAAGAATTAAAGAAGATAGGATAATTTCCAGGAGGAAGAAAAAATTCCCTGGTTAATTGGACTTTATTATTTTAGTTAGGTTGTATTTTTGAGGTTGGATGTTCATCCCTTTAAAAGATGAGAACCCTACCTCCCGGTTTCCATTTGTAACAGTAGTGTTCATTGGTATAAATATTTTCGTCTTTTTTTATCAAATTTTATCTCCTGAAGGGCTGCAATATTTTGTTTATAGAATGGGAGCTATTCCTTATGAAATTACGCATTTCAAGACATTAGCACATCTGCCTCGAATCTCTCCTCCTTTGAGTCTTCTGACAGCTATGTTTATCCATGGAGGGTTTTTCCATCTTTTTGGAAACATGCTCTACTTATGGATATTTGGGAATAACGTAGAAGATTTTCTTGGGCCATTTCGCTTTATCCTATTTTATGTTCTATCAGGATTAGGGGCGAGCTTAACCCACATTATTTTTAATCCCAACTCTCAAGTGCCTATGATTGGCGCAAGCGGAGCGATTGCAGGAATACTTGGGGCATATTTGATTCTCTTCCCTAAGGCAAAGGTTTTAACTCTTGTGTTCTTGTTTATTTATATTCAGATTGTGCCTATTCCCGCAGCCTTTGTGCTTGGGCTGTGGTTTATTATGCAGGTGATGAATGTTGGGTTAGGGGGAGGAGTGGCATGGTTTGCACATATCGGCGGCTTTTTAATCGGTATTGGTCTCATTAAGTATTTTTCGAGGCGTCGCGCCAGGGCATTGATTCACTGACCGCTTTTGCTTTAACCTATTGATATTCCCAAGGTAAAGGTTGACAAAAACCGCAAGATTTAGTATTTTAAGGCATCACTAACACTGAACTGTTAAATACTGAGGTTAGAGGAAATGAAAACTTTTGTCCCAAAGAAAGAAGAAATCGAGAGGAAATGGTGGCTGATTAATGCAGAAGGAAAAATTCTTGGGCGGCTGGCCACTGAAATTGCTGTCCTGCTCCGTGGAAAAAGGAAGCCAGAATATGTTGACTTTTTGGATAGCGGAGATTTTGTGGTTGTGATTAATGCTGAAAAAATAAAGGTGACCGGAAAGAAATTGGACCAGAAAAAATATTATTCTCATACTGGATACCCTGGAGGACTGAAAGAAAAGACCCTCAAAGAGCTTTTGGAAAAAAAGCCTGAAGAAGCTATAAGAAAAGCTGTCTGGGGGATGATACCAAAAAATAAACTTGGCAGGACAGTATACAAAAAACTGAAAGTATACCGTGGTCCATATCATCCTCATGAAGCACAAAAGCCCCAAGAATACCAGTTTTAGGAGGAACGTTGAGTCTTATACAGTATTATGGAACAGGAAAGAGAAAGACATCTATAGCAAGGGTATTTCTTAGGCCTGGGAAAGGAGATGTTACTCTCTATGTAAATAAAAAACCCCGTCCCTTTTCTGAATATTTCCATTTGGAGAGACAGAGGCATATTGTAAAACAACCGCTTAGGTTGACAGAAACAGAGAGCAAATTTGATATCTTTATCAGGGTGAACGGAGGAGGAGTGAACGGTCAAGCCGAAGCTGTCAGACTAGGTATAGCAAGGGCATTATTGGAATTCAACAAAGAATTGAGGTCAGCTCTTAGGAATGCAGGCTTGCTCACAAGGGATTCCAGGATTAAAGAAAGAAAGAAATATGGATTATTAGGCGCCAGGAAGGCTCCTCAATATCACAAGCGATAAATGGAGGATTACAGTTGGTTTCAGTAACAATGAAAGAACTTTTAGAAGCAGGTGTTCATTTTGGCCACCAGACTAAAAGATGGAACCCCAAAATGAAGGATTATATTTTCGGCCAGAGGAATGGGATTTACATCGTTGATTTGCAGAAAACTATGAGAATTTTTAAAGAAGCATTGCAATTTATCAAGTCTGTAGCTGAAAGCGGAAAAGAAGTATTGATGGTAGGCACAAAGAAACAATCTCAAGATATTATTAGAGACTATGCTTTAAAATGTGAATCCAGTTATGTCAACCAGCGTTGGCTTGGAGGTGTGCTCACAAATTTTAATGTTATTAGAGGAAGCGTGGATAAGCTTATTGAACTGGAGGAGATGAAAGAAGATGGTCGGTGGGACCTTCTTTCTAAGAAGGAGCAGTCGAAGCTTGAGAAGGTTTACAGAAAACTCTCAAAAAATTTAGGTGGCATAAAGAATATGCACGAATTACCAGGAGCTTTATTTGTGATAGATTCTATGAAAGAAGAAATTGCTATAGCAGAAGCCAGGAAACTCAACATGCCTATTGTTGCAGTGGTGGACACAAATGGAGACCCTGAAAATATTGATTACCCGATTCCAGGAAATGATGACGCGGTGCGAGCAATTGAATTGTTCACCTCAAAAATTGCTGAAGCAATTATGGAAGGAAAGAAGGAGAGCCTCGAAAAAGAACTTCTGGAATCGGAAAAGGAAGAAGAGCCAGTCTTAGAGGAAAGCGAAGCCATTCCTGCTGAAGAGGAGTCATTAGAAGAGAAAAAAGAGGCTTCTTCTGAAAATCCAGAAAAAACTGAATAAGCAAGGAGTACAAGATGGAAATTACTGCTGAAATAGTCAAGGAACTCCGCCAGAGGACAGGTATTGGAGTTATGGAGTGTAAGAAAGCCCTCCAAGAAAGCAATGGTAATATAGAAAAAGCGATTACCATTTTAAGGAAAAAAGGTTATGCTCGAGCCAAAGACAAAGTAAATCGTGAAACATCAGAGGGACTTATTGAAACGTATATTCATATTAATGGGAAGTTGGGAGTTCTTGTGGAAGTGAATTGCGAGTCAGATTTTGTATCGCGAAATGCTGAATTCAAAGAACTCGCAAAAAATATTGCGATGCATATCGCCGCAGCAAACCCAAAATATATCTCAACAGAAGACATTGGCCCAGAAGTATTAGAACAAGAAAAAGAGATTATTCGCGAGCAATTCAAAGATTCCAATAAGCCACCTGAGGTTATTGAAAAAATCGTTCAAGGGAAACTCGGAAAATTTCATGAGGAGGTCTGTCTTTTAGACCAACCTTATATCAAAGATGACAAAATCTCGATAAAACAACTGATTGAAACTTATATTGCAAAGTTTGGGGAAAATATTAGAGTAAGGAGATTTGCTCGGTTTGAGATAGACAAATCTTAGAATTTAAAATGAATGAGGACGCGCCGGTTTATAAAAGAATTTTATTGAAATTATCAGGAGAGTCTCTTTTAGGAAACCTCCCTTTCGGAATCGACATCAAGACGACACAATCTATTGCTCAAGAAATCAAGGAAATCCATGGTTTAAACGTTCAAATAGCGATTATGATCGGAGGAGGAAATATCTTCCGGGGAACCTCTGGTACGGGAGATGGGATGGACCGTGCCTCTGCAGATTATATGGGTCTTTTGGCCACTATCATTAATGCGATCGCCCTTCAAGATGCTTTGGAAAAAATGGGTGTTGTCACGCGTCATATCTCTGCAATCGAAGTAAAGGCGGTGGCGGAGCCATTTGTAAGAAGGAGAGTGGTCCGGCATCTTGAAAAAGGAAGGGTTGTCATATTTAGTGCTGGTATTGGAAGTCCTTATTTTACGACAGACACAGCCGCAGCTTTAAGGGCGTTGGAAATAAAAGCCCAGGTGATACTTAAGGCCACAAAAGTCGATGGAGTTTATTCTGCTGACCCAATAAAAGACAAAAAAGCCAAGAAATATGATGAGATAAAATATTTGGATGTTATAAAACAGGGCTTAAAAGTTATGGATACAACTGCCATTTCCCTGTGTAAAGACAATCATCTTCCCATTATTGTTTTTAACCTTAGGGGAAGAGGAAACATCAAAAAAGCGATTTTAGGACATAAAGTTGGTACAAAGATTTATTGACATTAAAAATAAGCAGGACTTATATTTCCATTAAAGTCTTTCTGAAAACTTGTGTAAAGAGGGATAAAAATGGTTAAGGATGTCTTAAAAAATCTTGAGAAAAGTATAAAGTTTTCAGTTGAACATTTCCGTAAAGACCTTGCCAAAATAAGGACAGGCCAGGCAAACATCAGTGTCTTTGAAGATATAAAAATCGATTATTATGGGGCGCAGACACCGATCAATCAAGTTGCAACTCTTGGCGTTCCTGATCCCACATTGATTACAGTTCAACCATATGATCCTTCATTTCTTGAAGCGATTGACAAAGCGATTCGAGCTTCTGACCTTGGGTTCAATCCAATAAATGATGGAAGAATGCTTAAAATTCCCATTCCCCCGCTTGACGAAGAGAGAAGAAAAGAAATAACAAAACATGTAAAAAAAATGCTGGAAGATGAAAAGACGGCTATTCGCAATATGCGGCGTGAGGCAAAAGAGAAAGTAGAAGAGATGGAGAAAAACAAAGAAATATCTGAAGATGATAAGTTTTGGGGCTATGAGAAGATTCAAGAGATCATGAATGAATACATAAAGAAGATTGAAGGACTTGCCGATATAAAAGAGAAAGAGATTTTAGAAATATAATTCCAGCTGCTCTATATTTTTAGGCCTTTCCTTTAAACCAGTTCTCGGTTGTTCCGAATTTTGTAAGAATAATTACTCCCCACCCTATTATGCTCAAAACAAAGGAAAATAGAGAGCCAATAAAAGGAATCAAGCTGATTATGCTTACAAGTATAAAACCAAGCACAACTTGCAAGAATATAGAAGGGTTCTTTGAACCAAATGCTCTTGCAAGACTGTCTCCAAAAAAGAAAAACAGAACAACCCTACCAAATACCTTAATTACTATTCCGATGACAATTAGCGAAAGAAGGATCGGAATTCCTATCAACACAAACGAAAGAACAGCCGAGAAGATGACAAGCCCTGTAAAAATTACAATGCTTAATACACCTGTGCCAAAAATTGGCCAAAAGGTTTTTCTAATCTGTGATGAGGCAAAAGAGATTTGGCGTGGGAAAATGGCGGCCAAGAGAATTGCAAGGAGAAACCAGATAGAAATGGCAATTAATTTTATAGCCAAGAAAAAGGGAGCCAATGAGATTCCAAAAGCACCAAAAAGGCCTTGCTTGAGAGCACCCCAGACTTCTTCCGAGGTTTCAAAATAGACAGTATCGCCTTCTACAGTGGCTCCTGGGTTTTTATGAAGCGTGCCTCCTATACAGACGATATCTCCATGAACGATAGCAGTAGATTCAAGATGGATTTCTGCCCCAAACCCAAGGATGAGATTGTTAACTTCGCCTTTGACAGTCACTGCGCCGCCGAAGGATACAATGCTGTCTTTGACTTTACCTTCGACCAGAATATTCCCGCCAAAAGTGATGATGTTTTCTTGGGTCTCATTTTGAGCGACATAGACGTCTTTTTTTAGTAGAATACCCTGGCTGTTTAAATGGACGAATCCAGAGATAAATATAAGGATGAGGAAACAAAAAAAGAATTTTATTTTCATATTTTTTCTCCTGCCAAGAATCTTCTTCCGACTCCAAGAAACACCAAAGCGAATAAAATAAGAGCGAATATTGCAAAGAAAATATATACTTCAGTATTTAAAAGAGTTGTTAAATGCGATAACACTCTAAGAAGATATCCAGAAAGATGCAGAATGGCCTTCACAGAAACCTGGATTGATTTGAGCAGTTTAATAACAAAAATAGAAAAATTCTGTCCGGAGTATATAAGCTTATTAAGAAAACGAACAGGGAAAAATGAGAAAGATTGGCCAGTTGTTATGAAATAGCCAATGACTGAGAGAAAGAGGAAGCCAACATATGTTGCTATGGCGATTATGATGTTCTTTAGAGATAGATTTGCGGGAAAAATCTGGGACATTATTTGTTCTGTAAAATCAGGGGGAGGTTCCCATTTGGGGAGATTATTGGCAGCATGCTGAAAGATTCTCCTATCTTTAACCGCTTTTTGACATTTTACACAGGATGCAAGGTGGGCCTCTATTGCCCTGATTTCATCTGGAGCGAGCTCTTTTTCAAGATAGAGATAAATCTGATCGATTCGAAGGCAATTCATTGTGCTTCTCCCAAAATAGAACGAATCATTTCTTTTGCCTGAAAAACCCGGTTCTTTATTGTCCCTACAGGAAGTCCCTTGATTTCTGCAATTTCGTCATAGCTGAGCTCGTTTATATGCCTCCAGACAAAAAGCTCTCTTAAGGAAGGAGGAAGCTTTTTTATGGCTTGCTCTATTTTTTCTCTAATTTCAGAGATTTCAAGTTGTTTCACAACAGAAGGCTCGTCTGAAGGAATTTGAAGAGGTGGTCGAGTAATATGATTTTGTTGGTCAATAGAAAAAGCATCGACTTTCTTTTTTCTCCAGTAATCGATGATATGATTATGCGAGATTTTATAAAGCCATGTGCTGAATTTATACTTGGGTTGGTACATATGAAGAGAATGATATGTTTTGACAAAGACCTCCTGTGTTAAATCCAGAGCAAGTTGATAGTCGCTAATCATACGTCCAATGTAATTAAGGAGAGGCTGTTGATATTTACGGATGATCATCTCAAAAGCCTCTTTTTCTCCTTTGAGAGTTTTTTCGACTAATGTTTTATCATCGGTCATGGAGGACTTCCAGTCCCCTTAGGATTATACGAGAATAATGCAAATTGGTTTTTACTCAAATGTTTTTTGAGTTATCAATTTGTTTTGTGTTCAATAATTTCAACCCCAGGGGGAATCTTTAGCTCAAAGACACTATGGGAAAAAGAGACATTGGTTTTTATTCTGCTGAAGCAAAATTCACTCTTGTTCCCTGCCCAATCAAAGAATATTGCCCTTCGAATCAGTAGGGATTTTTCATCGATTTCAAGAAGAATAAAAAAATATTCTCCTTCCTGTTTAGGAAGCAATTTTATTTGCACAATCCGGGAATTTTCTGTGGGAAAGGAATTGAATTCCACTACATAATTGTCTAACAATCCTTTCTGTCCAGAAAGCAAAGAAAGAATTTCGATCTCCTGGCTTTCTTCTGTTATTGGATTTCGTATCAGCTGGTTTTCTTCAGGTATATAGAAGAGAATGAGGCCTTCTTTGTGAAGGAAAATTTTTTTCTCCGGTTCTTTGTATTCCCATTTCATCCAATTGGGTTTTTTAAAGTAAAATTTCCCTTTTTCTATTAATGGTGTAGAGACTGTTTGAGAGTAATATATCTGTTCGAAGTCAGCTTGAATGGACTTGATGGAACGAAGTTTTATCTCTGTTTTTTTTGCGATGTCTTCGGCCGATTGAGGAAAACAGAAGGTTGTGAGCATCAGCAGGCAGGACAGATATCTCATTTTCTCAGTATTATAACATATTCTTGTGGCTACAAAAATCTTTTATACTTTTCATTCAACCTTTGGACTTGAAGCATTATTAGACATTGTTTGCCTCCTGGTCATATATCCAGTTGCTTTGGAGAGTGAAATTTTGTTATAAATGCCTTCTGAAATGATGTTCTATTTTATGCTCTTTGCATATATTGTGCTCCTTCTCTTTGTGAGTGTTTTGTTTAAGAGAAGGATGCAAACTCTCGAGGATTTTTTCCTTGCATCTCGAAACCTCCCTGGTTTCTTAGTTTTCTTATCGCTTGCTGCCTCTTGGCTGGGGGCGACCTCTATCCTTGTTTCTATGGATGAAGCTTACAGACAGGGAGTGAGCTCATTCTGGGTGATGGGGATGCCTGCTATATTGACAGTCCTTGTGTTTGCATTTGTTCTTGCGCGGCCTATTCGTCATTTACCTATCCTGACTTTACCTGACCTTGTTGAAATGCGTTACGGCAGGATAGTGCGCCATCTATCATCAGTTTTGATAGTCTGGTATATGATCCTATTGACTTCTTCCCAGATGGTGGCTGTCGGGAGTTTTTTGCGTGAATTTCTCGGAACTTCATATGTATTGGGCCTTTTAATAGGAACATCAATTGTATTAATTTATTCGATTTTTGGTGGATTTTTTTCGGTTGTTGTAACAGACGGTTTTCAATTTTTTCTTATAATTGTAGGAGCAGTCAGTATATTTTTTTTGATGTCAAGCGCTTCTTCATTCAAGGACATTCCTTTTTTAGCGGCCGAATTGGGAAAAGAAGGATACTTTCAATTTTTTTTTGATATAAAAAGGAATTTCTTGATATGTCTTTCCTTTACTATGGCCTGGATTATCTCACCTATTGTCTGGCAGAGAATTCAAGCAGCCCGGACAGAGAAGAAGGCACAACAAGGGCTATATGCTGCTGCTGGGACTTTTTTCCTGTATTATGTGTGCATTGTGTTTCTCGGCATGCTATCGCTTTCTCTGTTTCCTTCAGGGGTTCATGAGGGGCCTATTCTTTCTGCAGTAATGCTGTTGAAACCTGGAACAATCGCTTCAGGGATAATTTTTGTGGCAGTAATGGCAGCGGTCATGTCAACCATGGATACAGCCATCAACACAGGAGCCATGTCTTTGACGAGAGATATCTATCAAGAGATTTTTTACTCTGGCAAAAATAACAATATAGTTTCTGTAAGTCGCTGGGCAACATTTATTGTTGGGGCATGCGCTTTTCTTGTAGCGACCAAGTTTCAGAGCATCCTTATAATGCTTGGACTTTCTTCAGAGATTATGGCGGAAGGATTGTTCATACCCGGCATCGCTATGATATTTTTGAAAAAGAAATATCCTATGGCAGGGATACTAAGTCTTGTTCTTGGGGGCGGGTATGCTATTTTCGGTTTTTTTTGTCAAGCCAGAATAATTCCCATTAATTGGCCTGAATGGCCTTTTTCAGTCCCTTATGGGCTTGGGCTAAGCATGGTTGGCTTCGTTGTTGGCATGATGGTTGAAAAAATCCGTAAAGAAACTTCCAATAAGCCATGATTTACAGATATTAAAACAGTAGACTCAAAAAAACATCCGCTTTGTTTGCTGAGGAAATTTCAGTGTTTACTGTTAATGGTGTTTTGTATATTATGTAAAAAATGTCTATTATTTATAAGATTCGCTGGACCCTTATGGGTATAATTGGAAAAATTGTTTTATGGTTATGGGCGAAATCTTGCAGAATGACAGTCATAGGAGAAGAAAATTACAAGAGATTACGCAAACGTAGCAAGCCAGTTATCATCATGGTTTGGCATGGGAGGATTTTTTTTGTCCCTTATTTTTTCAGGCGGCGTGGGATGATGCCCCTTGTAAGTCCCAGCAAAGACGGTGAAATCGCAAGCCAAATCATGTCTCGTTGGGGGTATAAAATAATAAGAGGTTCGAGTTCTCATGTGATGGTGAGGGCCTGGAATGGCATGAAAAAAGAGCTGCAAAATGGAGGCGAAGTCATTCTTGTGCCTGATGGCCCAAGAGGTCCAAACCGTAAGTTGAAAAAGGGAGCTCTTAAATTAGCTATTGAAACAGGAGCTTATCTTGTGCCTGTTTCCTTTTCAGCATCGAAGAAAAAATTTCTTAAAAGTTGGGATAACTTTTTGATTATCAAGCCATTTTCAAAAGTTGTGGCTATCTACGGGAAGCCAATCCAGCCCGAATTGTTTAAGGATGAAAAAAGCCTACAGAAAAGATGCAAGGAGATAGAAGCTGTTCTAATACAGTTAGACAATGAGGCAGACCGATTTTTTGACACTGCATAGTTACTTAATTGCTTCTGGCAGGCATGTGTGTTATAAATACCTGAAAAAAAGGAGGCAAAAATGAAGGTAGAGATTATTTTTCTGGTTGTTTTTCTTTTTGTGCTATCCTGTTCTTTATTTTCCCAGAACTCTGAGGAATTGATTAAACAAGGGGATCAGTTATATTCACAAATGAAAGACATGACATCTGCAAAAGAAGCGCTGGGAAAATACCGGGCCGCTCTTGAAAACATGGATTCCAAGTATGAGGCATTCTGGAGGATTTCAAGGATTCTTTATTTTATTGGTGTTCATACAGAGAGCAAAAAGGAAATGAAGTCCATTTTTTCGCAGGGAATTTATTATGGAAAAAAAGCTATTGATGAGAATCCGGATAAGCCAGAAGCTCATTATTGGCTTGGAGTCAATTACGGAAAATATGGGGAAACAAAAGGCGTGTTAAAGAGCTTGTCTTTAGTCGGCCCTATTAAGGAAGAAATGAATAAAGTGATAGAAATAGACAGGACCTTTGAAGACGGCGGGGCTGACAGAGTTTTAGGTAGAGTGTATTTCAAGCTTCCCGGGTTTGCAGGCGGGAGCAAGGATAAATCTCTTGAACATCTGCTTAAATCCAAAGAAATTGGCCCTAATGACTCATTGACCCGACTGTATTTAGCAGATACATATATTGCCTCAAAGCAGTTCGATAATGCACGCGAGGAAATTGATTTTATTTTGGGCCTGGATGATGACCCGCATTGGATTTCCGATGTAGCCGAGTGCAAGAAGGAAGCGAAAGAAATGCTTCAGAGAAAAGAATTTAGAAAAAGATAATATAAATCGAATTATTTCAGGAAATAGCTTAGACTATGTTATCTTAAAGAATTATTCAGAGAATACTTGCGCAGAGAAGATCTCTATATTTGCCCCTTTTTTCCATTCATCTTCATCCAACCCAGCTTTCAGGCAGCCATGGCCCAGATAGGTTTCCAAATTCCAGTTCCATTCGACTGGTACTTGGGGAAGCAGAAGTCCTTTATTAAGTCCTTTTGATACAATAATGCCATGTTTCCCAACCTGAATTTCAGAAATATCCGTTATGGGCTTTGGAATGCTTAGTACTGATATTTCGATTTTTATTTTAGGCAATTCATCTATCGAAAGAGGCTGGAATCTGAAATCTTGAGTGGCTGCAGCGATGGCTGCCTCGATTACTGTTTTGTATAGCTCTTTATAAGGAAGAGGATATCCAATGCAACCCCGAAGCGTATCATTTTCCTTAAGCGTGACAAAAGCCCCTTTTTTCTCTTTGAGATCATTATCTTCTATTTCTATGTCGTAGGTTTCTCCAGTTTCAAGATTATGCTGGATTGCAGTCCGAGCCACGCCGAGTAAAAATCTTTGTTGTTCGGGATTCAGTGCATGATTCATTTTTTTTTCATGCTTTCAGGACGTTTAAGGTCAATAGATTTGAGAAAAAATTCCTTGTCATACTCTATAACGTATGGCTGAATCGATATGTTTTTCTCTTTGTCCAGATCAATTTGGAGAAAGAGAAAACCTAAGGTCATAGGAGATAATATTTTTTGTATTTTTTCACTGTCAACATGGAAAGAATAAAAACCAAGAATTTTTTCATCGAAGATTTGGTTCAATTTGACAAAATCTGCATAAGAGGGAAAAAAGCCAATTGCAGACTGAAAGATTCTTTCCACAAAATATCTGTGCCCCCTCTTGTGGCCAAGAAGAATGCCGTCAAGATTAGTATGTGGAGAAATAAGACTCAATGCGTCAATGAATTGATATGCTTCCTCAGAAAGGTATGCATCCATTTTTATTGATTATAGCAGAATATTATTCAATGGGGAATGTAAATATTAACCAGTTATTTATTTTAATTAATCTGATTTTTTTGCCCACACTAAAAGACTGTATCCTTTATGAAAGAATAATAGCTTGTCTAATCTTGAGAAAAACCAGACAACTGGATAGACTAATGAATAAAATTTAAATGTTTTATTTTTTGATTGGAATTCTTCAGAAGAAGCAGGCTTGATATGCCCGTCTCTCAATTTTCCTGGGCCTTTTTTTGAGTAGAATTTGATGTAGAGGAAATTTATTATCAGTTCTATAAATTCAGAGAAAAAGCGCGAAAAAGTCCTGTGTTTTTCCAATTGAAGCTGTGCATTTTCAAGTTTTGGCTTAAGTTCCTTTAAGTTATACCCTTCCCTTTTGTGCCCAAAAAATTCTAATTTCATACCAAGAAGAGAGCGCAACCTGTGGAGCATTAAAAATTTGCCAGTATGAGGAGTTGAAAGTATCAATTGTCCTCCTTTTTTGAGGACACGATGAATTTCCTGGAGGCAGAGGTCATCATCTTCAATATGTTCGAGATAATCCAAGCTTACTACTTTGTTGAATGATTCGCCTTTGAACGGAAGAGTTCCGGGCCAAATCTGAAGCAGGTTTTTTTCAAGAAGACTTTTTGCTGTCTGCATATTGGCAAAATCCTGGTCAACACTCACCCAGAAGCCGCCTTTCTGGCGTAGAAAATGACTAAGAATTCCCTGGGCACAACCTAGGTCCAGGATTGTATCTTTTGTGTTAATCTTCAGGCCTTTTTCAAGAAGCTTTAATTTGTCTTTTTTCTTTATAGAGCGCTTGAAGATTTGAATTTGCCAGTGTTCTTC
>DAOUSP010000206.1 GCA_030627155.1 Candidatus Aminicenantota bacterium | reverse complement strand
GTTTAGATAATAGATTAATTTCTTCACAGCTTTCTTTTAGCATTTTAAAAATTAAAACGAACGAATCATCAAATTTATTGATGATTTCTTTTGCTGGAGCCACAACTAATTGATTGCGTAATATGTCAGTTTTAAGGTTTGTAAAAACACTTCCATTTCCTTGTGCTACTAATTTAGTCCTTATCTCAAGAAATAACTGATAAAGATATACATTAGAGAATAATTCCTTTTTAGGAAAGTGGAGCCATCCATCGTGAATGCAGGCATCTAATTCTAAAAATTTAGGCAAACCCGGAGTTGCACTATTTGAAAGGATTAAAGAGCCTTTTTTCAATAAGACTGTTTTCTTTAGTCCTTCGGGTTTTATGGATTCTTTGGTTTTAAATAGAAATGGACTTGGTTCAGCAGTAGCATCAGCGATTTTCACCCAAGGTAATCCACTTGGAACAATGAAGTCTTTTATGGGACGAGGGGAACCACCACGTTTTATTGTTAAGTAGTTTCCTAATGGCTCAACTTTCCACCCCTCCGGCACTTCCCCCAACTCCGAATCCTGCATAGCCGTAGGAAACAGTCCGGCGGTGGTTTTGAGCTGGGCGTAGTTTTCCGGCTGCCTGATAAGCATCTGGTTTAACTCATCATCTGTCTTGCCAGAGATGGCACGCATGGCGGCGCGGGTTACGCCTTCGGCATCTTTGCCTGCTTCGAGGGCGGCGATTTTGGCTTTGACTGGCTCGAAATCCACGAACCAGCTTTTGAAGATGGTTTGTGCCATGGATTCGAGGGTCTGGTTGATCTGGCGGTTGATGGCGATTTTATCGTCTAAATCTTGAAGAATCTCCCCCATCTTTTTCTGAGTTTCTAGCTCAGGGAAATAGATCGGGACATCACTAAGAATTTTCGTGTTTAATGAAGGCATTGTTGCACCAACAGCAATGCTTTTAATGTAGTTTTTGAACCCCTCCAAACCAAAGAAATAGGACAGATACACAGGATCAATTTTTGCCTTATCGACTCGTACTCGCAAGCAACGGCCTGAAAATAGCCATCCATCTTCTTCTTGCCTAACAAGTGCACGTCGATCCACAGAACCAACACGAGAAAAAACGATGTCACCTTCTTGTATACAATACTTGGAAAGCCGCGCTTTATCTTCATCAGATACGCAAGGCATGTTCTGGTAAGTAATTCTATTATCACCTAAATGCTCTACTGTAATTATTGGAGTTCCATTAACTACATAGTCTTCATTGTGTAGTTGGCTTCCAAAAGGACCTGTTTGTACTCCTATTTTTTCTACACAAACTTTGGCTAAACTTGCCTTGGAGAATAAAGCACTAATTTTTCCATATTCGGTCATTTGAATATCAGCACGCATAACCCAGCCCCCTCAAATTCAGCTTGCTTTGCGCTTCCAGCCCCTTCATCCTATCCTTAAATACACGTTCACCAAAATGCTTTATCTGCGCCTTCATTTTTCCACCACTTCCCAATACCCGCCCCTGGCAGCATCGATGCGGCGGAGATATAATAAATTTCTTTTCTGCATATTATATCGCATTATCATTCCCTGACCATCCCCTCTTCCCTCATTTTCTCAGCCATCTGTTCTTCCAGAAATCGCTGGATTTCCTCTCTCTTCGGCAATTCAAGCTGGTATTTGGAAACAAAGAGCTTGTTATCCATCCCTGCAAGAGCATATTCAACCAGAGCATGATTCTTCTTTGTGCAGAGCAGGATGCCCATCGGCGGGTTATCGCCATCAGTCATTTCATTAGCACGGTACCAGGAAACATAAGTATTGAGCTGTCCCAGATATTCATGATTGAACCCACCTACTTTAAGCTCTATAAGCACATGGCACTTGAGAATCCGGTGATAAAAAACCATATCAATAAAAAAATGCTCATCTCCAATTAAAATCCGTTTTTGACGTGCTTCAAAACAGAAACCATGACCTAACTCCAACAAGAATTGTTGAAGCTTATCATGCAAAGTACCTTCCAGATCAGATTCATTCATTACCTCCTTTGGATTAAGTCCCAGGAACTCGAACACATATGGATCGCGAATTACTTGAATCGGGTGTGCAGTCTCCACTCCTGACTGTACAAATTCAGACAGGCGTTTTTTGTCCATCGACAATCCTGATCGTTCATAATAAAGACTGGCAATCTGGCGCTTAAGCTCCCTGACAGACCAATTTCCCTTGATGCATTCTACCTCATAAAAGATTCTTTTAATCGGCTCATCAAGCCCGGTCAAAAGCTCAAAATGACTATATGATACAGAATTAAAAAGCTTTTTAGATGACAAACTCAATTGTGGGGACGCTGTACCCACAATTCCAGATGTAGAAATACCATGTGGGAGCAAATTCTCAAATTGTGGGGACACTGTACCCACAATCTGTGGATACACCCGATAGAAATCTAAATATCTATAAAGTTGCCTCCGGTTGCAATTGGACACACCCGCGGCACTCAACTTTTCCGACAGCATCTGAATAAGTTTATCACCATAATTTCCCCTATCTTCCCCATTCAATTCATATTCAGCAATATGCATACCAATCATCCAGTTTCGCAGTGTCAGACTGGTATTAACTGCATGTGTCGCCTGTCTTGCCAGTTCACCATGGATTCTGATAATAGTCTTAACCAGAGACTGGAAATCATTATGATATTCATTTCTCAAATCCTTACCTTCTGCATTTTTACGAACATCTGAATGTCCAAATTGTTCCCTCATTTTTCCACCACTTCCCAGTATCCGCCCCTGGCAGCACCAATACGCCGGAGAAGACCTTTTTTCTTAATATTTTCAAGATGCTTCTGTATAGCAGATTCATTAATTTTAAGTTCTACTGATAATTCCTTCCTTGATACAGTCGGCTTTTCTTTAATCAGCTGCAATATAATCGTCTGCCTTTCTGTTAGTTCTGACCACCCTTTCTGACCACCCTTCTGACCACCCTTCTGACCACCTTTCTGACCACCCTTTTTG